>JAAFHB010000451.1 GCA_010906965.1 Mariniphaga sp.
AAGAGGGAAAGGTTGATAGTGTTCATAGCAAAACGCTGTTGCCTACTTACGATATTTTTGACGAATACCGTCACTTTGAACCAAACAGGGAATTCAATCTGATCGAACTGAACGGATTAAAATTAGCTGTCACAATCTGTGAAGATCTTTGGTTTAATCAACCTGTCTTTAGCACTTTCGGAAGAGAGAACCTTTATTCGGTATGTCCGGTTGCCGAATATTGCAGGCAAGATCCCGATCTGATTATCAATCTTTCTGCATCCCCGTTTTCGTATAACCAGGCTAAACTGAGAAAAGAGATTCTTCTCGATAATGCAAAGAATTACCATGTGCCGATCATCTATGTCAACCAGGTGGGGGCGCAAACGGAGTTAATTTTCGACGGTGGTTCGTTATTCGTCGATCATCGCGGAGATGTCGTTCGCGAGATGGCTTATTTCGCGCCCGATTTTACGGTTATCGACACGGAGAACCGCAGGGCTGAACAAATTGTCCAGCCGGAGTCGGAGACGATCGCAAAGATTCATGATGCATTGGTACTCGGAATTGGGGATTACTTCCGCAAAACGGGGTTTAAAACGGCCACACTGGGTCTTTCGGGCGGTATCGATTCGGCAGTGACGTTGGTCCTTGCCACTGAAGCGCTCGGGGCAGCAAATATTCACGTGTTGCTGATGCCTTCGAAATATTCTTCCACGCATTCGGTTGACGATGCGATTGAACTGGCGAAGAACCTGGGTGTAAAATATGATCTCGTCAGGATTCATGAAATTGTAGATGCGTTCGATTCAACATTGGCAGGCGTTTTTGAAGGACGGGTTCCCGATCTTACAGAGGAGAATATTCAGGCGCGTGTTCGTGGAACGCTGCTGATGGGTTTATCGAATAAATTCGGCCATATCTTGCTGAATACTTCCAATAAAAGCGAATCGGCTGTGGGTTATGGTACTTTATATGGCGATATGAATGGCGGACTCTCGGTATTGGGCGATGTTTACAAGACCGATGTCTTTGAGATGGCAAGGTATATCAACAGAAATCAGGAGATTATTCCGATTAACTCGATCACCAAACCACCATCTGCGGAATTACGGCCCGATCAGAAGGATAGCGACTCGCTTCCCGATTACGGGGTGCTCGATAAGATACTGTTTGATTATATCGAACTGGCGAAGAGTCCGGCTGAGATCGTGTCGATTGGTTTTGAGGAGGCAACTGTTCATCGCACCGTTTTGATGGTGAACCGGAATGAATATAAACGGTTTCAAACGCCACCAATTCTTCGTGTTTCGTCCAAAGCGTTCGGATTTGGTCGTAAGATGCCCCTCGTTGCGAAATATGTCCTATAAATTTACTGTCGGATGTTTTAGTGTGGGTAATATCTTATTACAATGAATTCAATACTCCAACCATTTATTGTTTTTATATAATTTAAAGGAAAAGGTAACACAATGTTTCACAGAGTTCACACTGTTTTACACAATGTTTTTCAGCAAACGATTAGACGATGTAAAGTATAACTGAACCTTGAAAATCTGTAATTTACCCTGTGTAACCCTGTGTGACTTATTTTTCATTCAGCTTCTTGTGAGTTTGACTTTGAAATTGGATTTTCTTAAATCGACGCGTTCTCATTTAGATCTTCTTTATTTTAAACAAAAATCTAAATCCTCACAAAACGTTATAGAACCAAATAATTACCCATTCATTTCGATATATAGCCTTGAATTTCGATAAAATTTATAATTTTGATGTTTTATAACATCTAATTAGGCAATCTATGTTGGATTCGGGACAAGTCTTCGAAAGTCAGTTTAAGGGAGAAAATTGCATATTCAATCTTTTGAAACCAGAAGAAAAGGCTATTCTTGAAAAAAATACTGATATAGTACGGTATAAGAAAAATGATTATGTGTATCGCGAAGGCGAGATGCCGGTTGGAATGCAGTACCTTAAAGAAGGAATGGTAAAGCTGATCAAAGAGGGGATTGGCGGACGCGAACAGATCATCCGGATGATCACCCAAAATGGATTGATCGGATATCGTTCATTATTAGCAGGCGAACCTCACAATGGCACCACCATTGCAATCGAAGACTCTGAAATCATCACCATTTCCCCCGACATTCTATACAATGTTTTGTTGCGGAATTACGAATTTTCACTTGCTCTATTAAAGGACCTGGCGCTTGAACTTGGATTCTCGCATTACCGCACGGTAAGCCTCACCCAAAAACACATTCGCGGACGTTTAGCCGAGTCGATTCTCCTTTTAATCGAGAAATACGGTTTCGAACACGATATGCAGACCCTGCGGGTTTATTTATCGCGCGAAGATCTTGCCAATCTTTCGAACATGACCTCCTCAAATGCAATCCGGACACTTTCGATCTTTGCCGGCGAAAAGGTGATTGCGATGGATGGACGAAAGATTAAGGTCGTTGACCTCGAAAAACTCGAGAAGATCAGTAAGCAAGGGTAGATTTAATGGTTCACTGTTAATTGCTAATTGTTCACTGTTAATTGTTCACTGTTAATTGTTATACGGTGATTCACAGCGTAAAAAATTCCTTTTGAGATAGCCTTTAAAATAAAATGCGATTGAAAATCGCATGACCAGGGTCCCATGATTTCCAATCGCGGAAAATCATTAAGCCAAGGCCTATTGTGAAATCCCAGTCAGAAGGATTCTCTATTGTCTTCCAAAGGGTGTTTATATCACTCAGGAAGTACTCCACTTTTCAGTCGAAAAGTATACCACTTAGTCATAACGAAACGAGGATAAAAACTCGTTTATTAGCA
>JAAFHB010000452.1 GCA_010906965.1 Mariniphaga sp.
CCCGGCTTGAAAAAGAGGTAAATGCCTTTCAGAAACTCAGAAGGAACCCGCTAACCTGACAACATTAAACACCTACCGGGGAGTTCTCCATGCACACAGCTACTTGTCGCACGACAGCAAAGGAACTTTAAACGACCTTGTCTCTGCAGCAAAAAGCGATGGCATCGATTTTATATTCCTGACCGACCATCCGCGCGGCAACATCGATACAATTCCAAAGGGATTTAAAGGTAACTACGATGGTGTTCTGATTGAACCTGGTAGCGAAAAGCAAGGATTTGATGCATGGCCGCTTGATTCAACCATCCTCGACTGGAAAATTGATAAAGATACCGTAGCCAAAAATATCGTTTCCAAAGGAGGAATCATCTTCTATGCCCATACCGAAGAACCTCACAACGATACTGGCACGTTGGGACTCATTAAATCATAAAAGAAAGATCGTGGGATTTTCGGCAGTTGATACGCACGAGAACCAGAATTTCAGGGCGAAGTATTTAAAAGATGGCCGGATTCAATGGATTGGACCAAATGCTAAAGCCATCGATACAATGGATGTGAAATTCTGGAACAAATGGTTGTTACATGCGCCGGATGAAAACGGCTATATCTTTAAATGGATGATCGATACTTACAAAGAAGGGTTCAATTATATTACGAACTATGTGTTGGCTGACACCCTTTCAGTAACATCGCTGGCTGAGAACCTGAAAAAAGGACATCTTTATACCGCCTTTAAAAGTCTGGGTGATGCGAAAGGATTCTTGTATTATTCGTTAAGTCTAAAAGATAGTATCAACGGAATTATCGGAGATTCTGTTAAAATCGAAAAGGTAAAATCGCTGAATGCAGTCTCTCCGCTTCCAGGTCAGTTCCGACTTATACATGACGGTAAAACAGTTAATGTTTCCGCAGGTAAAAACTATCAATACGCATGGACCGAACCGATCGGGAAAGGGGCTTACCGGATCGAGATGCACATTCAACTGAAGGGGAAATTAGTCCCCTGGCTTTATTCAAACCCGATATATATCTACTAAAATTTGATGCATTATGAATTTAAAACCATTCATCTCAGTTCTCATTTTGCTAATCGTTGCAGGAAACCTCAACGCCCAGACTTTCAAGGCAGGTGCCGCGATGAGGAACATCACACCAAAGACATTAATCCCAATCTCAGGTGGAATGGGCACTCCTGAAATACCTACCGGATTCAAAGGTGAACTTACCGTCCGTGCCATTGTACTGGAAAAAGGGACGACAAGAGTTGCCATTGTGAGTGTTGATAATATCGGGTGGCCTGCCTACCTGGGCGACCGTTCACGCAAACTGATCAAAGGTATTGCTCCTGAAAATGTACTGATAGGCGCTACACATGCCCATAGTTGTCCCGATGCTTACGGTTTTACAGATGAAAATGGGAACCCAGGAACCGACCCTAAATACCTCGACTGGTGTGTAACTCAAATCGCCGAGGCCGTGAACGAAGCTGTTTCAAAACTGGAAACGGCTTCGTTGAAAACTGCTGTTGGTGAGGCAAAAGGAAAGATTGCCTATAATTATTATGCCGAGAAACTGTATGATCCGCGTATGGGCGTTATTCAGGCGATTGCTACTTCGGGAAAAAACGCTGGAAAGCCGATTGCCACACTTGTTAATTATGCGACACATCCGGAAATCTTAGGCACGGACCGTAAATTGATCAGTCCCGATTTATGCGGCCCACTTTATGACCGAATAGAATCAAAAGTGGGTGGGATGGCCATCTTTATGAACAGTGCGCAAGGAGGAATGGTGACAGCCGACACAAGGCGCGAAAATGGTAAAGAAGCCAATGACTGGGATGAATGTATCCGTATTGGCAATCTGATGGCCGATGAAGCCTTAAAGATTGTCGAACCAGCTAAAGAACAGGAGAATCCCGATCTTTATTGTGCTTCGAAAGTCATCACTTTCCCGATCAATTCTGAAGCGATGCGGTTTGTTTTCAAACATTCTCCGCTTGCAGCACAGGCTGCTAAAAACAATGATTTTTCAACTGTTTCAACGCGACTGAACCTTGTGAACATCGGGAAAGCGCAGGTGGTAACAATACCCGGTGAAGCGTTACCCAACATTGGCTTCTATGTAAAAAGGAAAATGAAAAGCGATCAGCCATTCCTTTTTGGCCTGACAAATGATGCTTTTGGATACATGCTAACCAAGGAAGATTTTGGTGGTTTCGAACGTTATAACTATGTGAGCAGAACTTCTCTTGGTGAAATGACCGGTAATATCTATGAAGAAGAGGTTATTAAATTCATCAATGAAAGTCCTGTTCCTTCCAGATAGGTTTAGTCAGAAAAAAAAATTGTCAAATGCTTTTTCGTGTAAGCAGTAAACGTTTAAATCTCAATTTTGGCGTCCATCACTTTCAGAAATTCCCTTATAAAACTTGGGTGGGCAGGCCATGCAGGAGAAGTAACAAGATTACCATCGACATAGGCTCCATCTACCGGAATACTCTGGAATTCGCCACCAGCTAATGTCACTTCTGGCCCGACAGCAGGATAAGCAGTTAATTTTCTACCTTTTACAACACCGGCAGCCGTTAAAATCTGAATGCCGTGGCATATTGCAGCAACAGGTTTGTTTGCAGAAAAGAAATATTTAACGATCTCAATTACTTTCTGGTTAAGTCTTAAATATTCGGGGGCTCTTCCGCCAGCAATGACTATTCCGCTGTAATTTGCAACTTTGACATTGCTAAAACTATAATTCAATGCAAAATTATGCCCTAGCTTTTCGCTATATGTTTGAT
>JAAFHB010000453.1 GCA_010906965.1 Mariniphaga sp.
TTCGTTGCTGATGGAGTTTTCAAAACAAAATCTGAATTGGATGCAGCCAATGCAAGTGCCAAAGCAAAAGGCTTTACAGCTTTTCAGGAAGATGCCACCGGGGCAGGTGATGTTCGGTTTAAAGATTTAAATGGTGATGGACACATAACCTGGGATGGCGACCGCCAGATGATTGGAAACTCAATTCCAAAGAGTATCTATGGCCTTAACATTAATCTTGAATATCGAGGATTTGACTTGATGGCCTATTTCCAAGGAACTGCTGGATCTGATATTTTTTCAGGAGTATTTGAGAATACACAAGGAGGAAAAACTACACGCAATCAATTGGCTTATGTACACAATCGTTGGAAAAGTGAATCAGATCCCGGTAACGGAATTGTTCCAAGAGCTGTCGTTGGCGATCCAAACAACAACAACCGCCCGTCAACATTGATGGTTTCTTCAGGAAACTTTCTGAAATTGCGTCAGCTATCAGTAGGCTATTCCTTACCCGATTATATGATCTCTAAAATCGGGATGAGCAATTTGCGATTTTATGTGAGCTCAAATAATCTCTTGACATTCTCTAAATTTAAAGGATTCGATCCTGAAGTGGGCGGAGACAACTTAAACAGAGGAATTGACAACCTTGGATATCCAAACCCACGTACCATTGTGTTTGGAGTACAGATGGGATTTTAATAAACTTAATCTATTCAAATTAAGAAAGATATGAAAAGAACATTAAATATAAAAACAGTTTTATTGATATCAGTTCTGTTTACAAGTTCTTGTAAAGAGGATATCATGAATTATAAAGACCAAAATACTTACAGCTATGATACTTATTTCAATACTCCTGAAGAAATTGAAAAAGGTGCAGTTGCAATTTATGGTTCATTCTATTTCAACAATATGTTCGGCTTTAAATGGCCAGAAATGTTTGATGTACTGGCCAATGAGTCGGATCCTACTGCTGCATCAGCTGCCAACGAAGTAGATATCATGGCGATGTACAAATATCAGTTCAACAACACCACCAATCCGGTTGCTGGGTATTGGAGAATGTTGTACAAAATGATCCTTCGTTCAAACCTTGTGATTGATAAAGCCGGCGAATATTTAAATACAAAAGGCGACAACTATGTTGTAAAACGCTCATTGGGAGAAGCTTACTTTTTGCGTGGCTGGGCTTATTCGCAACTTGCATTTTATTATGGACGTGTGCCTTTAAGATTGACCTACAACCAGGCAGGTAAAGAAGATGCGCCTCGCACCAAAACAGCTAAAGAAGTTTGGGATGTCGCCGAAGCTGATTTCAAAAAAGCCAAGGAAACTTTGCCTGAATTAACTTCCTATAAACCTGCAGAAATGGGTCGGGCGACGAAAGGCGCTGCGATCGGATTCCTTGGTAAATTATACCTTTATAACAAAGATTACGCGAAGGCTGAAGCTGAATTTGCCCTTTTGGATGGTAAATACGACTTGCTACCTGTTACCAAATGGGGCGATAACTTTGGACAAAAGAACGAAAACAACCAGGAAAGTTTATTTGAAGTTCAATTCGAATGGTTTGACGGTAACTTCCTTTGGGGAAACTTTGCCGATCCGGAAGGAACAGGAGCACCTTCAACCCAAAATGCACACGTTCAGCTATATACCTGGGGTGATGTTGGCGGATGGAACAACTGGAAATTTCAACCCATGCGGGTAAAAGATTTTCAGTATAAAGATGAAACTGGAAAGGACTTTGTTGACCCGCGTGCCGCACTTACTTTCTATGGTGGCATAGGAGATAATACTATTCTCGATAACACGCCGGGCGGTCCTATACCCTATGAATTTGCCAAATTGGGTTATTATTATAAAAAATACACGATGCTTGAAAATGAAAAGAGTAACTTCTTGCAATCTGGTGTAAATGTTCGGTTAATGCGTTATGCCGATGTTATTTTGATGCGTGCAGAATGCAAACTCGAAAGTGGTGACATTCCCGGATGTATAGCGCTTATAAACAAAGTTCGAGAGCGTATTGGCGCCTACAAATACACGGGTTCGTATGCAAAAACACAGGCATTCGATTTGCTGAAACGCGAACGCCAACTTGAATTCATGGGCGAACAGATGCGGTTTAACGATCTGAAAAGATGGGGCTTGCTGGAAACAACCATGAACCCTGAATTGCAAATAATTTTCGGTATTCAACCAGTAACAGCGAAACATTACCTGTTCCCGATTCCTCAAATCGAAGTGGATTCAAATCTGGGCTTAGGAACTGTCGATAATAACTGGAACTAATTTCTCTTTCTCATATGGCTGTCTTGAAAAATGCCTTACAACTTGAGTTTTCTAAGTTTAAAAGGATATTCAAGACAGCCATTTTTTTCTAACAAATATTAACCTGGAAGCTAAATTATCAACCTTCAAAACATGACTTTAACCATGCGTTTATATAAGCTGTCTGTATTATGGGTTCATCTCCTTTTTGCTGTTTTTTTCTGAATTCGCAAGGTCAGAACTTCGAAAAATTAGATAAAAACTGGACATTTGTTGCCGACAAAGGAGCCATTGGTAATTTGGATTTAATGACAAGAAACCAAATTATTCAGGCAAAACTAATATATGATATCACTCAAAAAGGCAGTTGGGTTGGCGCAGAATTTCAGCTTAAAGAATTACCACAAACTGCTGTCGGGTTTAGCTTTAAAGTGAAATGTTCAGGGTCATCAAGTATTTGGGCATTTATAAGCGACTCCACAGGCAACCGTTTCGAATACCGCCTTTGCCGCACGTTAACCGAATTAGATGAAGCGCA
>JAAFHB010000454.1 GCA_010906965.1 Mariniphaga sp.
TCTTTCGGATGAACTGGTGGGAATCTCCCCAGAATAAGACATTTCGGGAAATTTCATTCGGGAATAAATTCATTTTGCCCGACTATACCATTCCAAAAGAAATTGCCCCATCTTTTGAACCGTATGATTTAGATAAACCTCCTGTTTTCATGGGGCATTATTGTCTGAGTGAAGGTGCAGCAATCGTTCAATCGAATATTTGTTGTATCGACAGCTGCGTGGTCGGATCAGAGCATTTATCTGCCTACCGATGGAGCGGCGAAAAGGTCCTCCTCAAAGAAAATATCATCAGCGTTTCGATATAATGGCACAAAAAAAATGTGCCAATATGAAACTTGTCGAACAGACGCATTTCCATATTAGCACATTAGCAAATTATCTCATTCGCTTATTATTCCCATTCAATAGTTGCAGGTGGTTTAGAGCTGATATCGTAAACTACACGGTTGATGCCAGGAACTTTATTGATAATATCGTTCGAGACTTTGGCAAGGAACTCGTAAGGAAGGTGGACCCAGTCAGCCGTCATTCCATCCGTTGAGGCGACAGCACGTAATGCGACTACGTTTTCGTAAGTCCGCTCATCCCCCATTACACCGACCGATTGCACCGGCAACAACATCACGCCTGCCTGCCATACTTTGTCATAGAGCCCCCATTCTTTCAATCCATTTACAAAAATGGCATCGGCTTCCTGAAGAACTCGTACCTTTTCGGGTGTAACATCACTCAATATCCTGATTCCAAGACCAGGTCCAGGGAAAGGATGTCTTCCAAGCAATTCGGGTTTGATTCCAAGCGCCCTGCCAACACGGCGAACCTCATCTTTGAAAAGCAGATTTAATGGTTCAACAATTTTCAGATTCATCTTTGCAGGAAGTCCACCCACATTGTGATGCGACTTGATGGTCGCGGATGGACCGTTCACCGAAACCGATTCAATTACATCAGGATAGATGGTTCCTTGTGCCAACCATTTTACATCCTGAATGCGATGGGCCTCAATATCGAATACTTCGATAAAATCGCGGCCAATGATTTTCCGTTTCGTCTCCGGATCACGCTCACCTTTCAAATCGTTCCAGAAACGTTCTGTTGCATCAACACCCACCACGTTCAATCCCATATCTTTATAGGAATCGAGCACGTCCTGAAATTCGTTTTTACGGAGTAATCCGTTATCGACAAAAATACAGGTGAGGTTTTTACCGATTGCTTTGTGTAGTAAAACTCCGGCAACCGACGAATCGACTCCACCCGAAAGACCAAGAACAACTTTATCGTCTCCAATCTTATCGCGCAATTGCTGAATGGTCGTTTCGATAAATGAATCGGGTGTCCAATCCTGTTTGCATCCGCAGATATTCACAAGAAAGTTCTCCAGAATCTTCGATCCTTCCGTGGTGTGAAAAACTTCGGGATGAAATTGTATGGCGTAGGTATCTTCACCTCCGATTTTATAGGCTGCATTTTCGACATCACCTGTCGAGGCTATTATTTCGTAATTTTCGGGCAGGCTTATAATGGTATCGCCATGCGACATCCACACCTGCGAGTTTTCGCTGATACCCTGCAATAAAACACTCTCCTTATCGGTAACATGCAGATTCGCACGGCCATATTCCCTCGAATCGGAAGCCGCTACTTCGCCTCCGAAAAAATGAGCGAGGTATTGTGCACCGTAACAAACACCAAGTAATGGAAACTTTCCTTTGATATTGGTCAGGTCGATGCGTGGGCCATTATTGTCGCGCACCGAATAAGGACTTCCCGAAAGGATGACACCTTTTACAGAAGCATCGATTTCCGGAAAATGGTTAAAAGGATAGATTTCGCAATAAACATTGAGTTCGCGGACACGTCGTCCGATCAATTGTGTGTATTGGGAGCCAAAGTCGAGTATGATTATTTTTTCCTGCATCAGTGTGAATTAAATAGAACAGTAATTGGCTACAAAGATATGGATTATTGCCTTAGCCCGAAATCTTCGGGCAAATGATAAGAATTCATTAACGAATGCCGGTCTTTTGACTTTCTCCTGAAAAATTAAATTCGCAAATTTAAATATTTAACATTTTTTAACGTTCGTTATATCGCTTGTTTTATAGCACTTTAATAATTCTATTTCATTATTTGTTTAATCTTTATAGTTTTTGATTAAACATTATTGACCCAACTAACGTAATAGTAGCAGTAACAATTTAAAAATAAAGTCATGAAAACAATTTTCGCAATTTGCATCCTGGTTTCAGTTAGTCTAATGTCAGAACTTTCACTGGCAAGTGGAAATTTCAGAGTAAGTATCGCCCCTAAAACAGAAGATAAATCACTTTTGGAGATTTCAAATAATACAGATCAGAAGTATGAGATCATCCTTTCAAACGAGTCGGGAGAAGTTATTTATAGCCACAAAACCAAAGGTGAGCACTCGAAATTCAATAAAGTATTCGATTTTTCGAAGTCTGAATTAGGAGTTTATAAATTAGTAGTCAAGCGTGACGGAGAATCAAACGAGCAACTGTTGACTGTCACCAAATCCGGCGTTCAGGCAGGTGAAACCATAAAAAAAACAGATCCGATTTTTAGTTACAGGGATAATTTACTCATCTTAGCATTTCAGAATCACAACAATGAGGAATTGGTTTTTAACTTGTATCAAAAAGACGATTTGATTCTGAGTAAAAAAATGAAGGATACCTATAATATTAAAAAAGGATTTGATTTATCACAACTTGATAAAGGAGAATACAGTGTTGTTTTTTCTACAGAGGATGAAGTTTACGAGTATGC
>JAAFHB010000455.1 GCA_010906965.1 Mariniphaga sp.
GTTTTAGAATTTAACAGATGCGCCAAAAATGAATGAGGTGGTGATAGGATATGCTGTTGATGACATTTCCGGATCCCATCCTTTCGGGTAATTATTGATAGAAAATAAATCGCTTACAGATGCGTAGAGCCTGATACCTTGTAGTTTGACCTTTTCTGTAATGAATTTAGGGACATTATATCCTAAGGTTACATTTTTGACACGCAAATAAGCTCCGTTAAACAGCCAAAAATCAGACATGGCGTAATTATTTCCAGCTGAAGTATTTGTAAATCTGGGATATCTCGCACCCAGATTCTGTGCATCTGTATTGTATTTACTCCAGTATTTACCATCAAGTATGGCTGGAAAATTCCCGTAGTTTTCGAGTAATGGCTGAACCATTGTATTGTTCAGTCTTACATTCTGGTCTCCAATACCTTGAAAAACCACCGAAAAATCGAAATTTTTATAACCAAGTGAAATATTGGCTCCATACATAAAATGTGGTAAAGAACCTCCCAATAAAATCCGGTCGTATTCAGGTGAAATTTTTCCATCTGGTACTCCTGCTGGCCCACTGATATCTTTGAAGCGGACATCACCTGGTCTTACGCTTGTATTGAGTTTAGCCGAAGCATCAACATCGGCCTGTGTTTGATACAACCCATCCGATACGTAACCATACCATTCATTGAATTCACTTCCATGGCGTTTAATTTGGTCTCCCAGAAATTCGGTACCTCCCAGATCACCCATTATTGACTTGAAATCTGAAAGATTAGCTGATACTGAATAATCCAAATCACCTATTTTGTCATTCCAGCCAATTTCAAATTCCCATCCATTGGTATTCATTTTTCCGGTATTCTGGTTTGGATTATCGAATCCAAGATACATCGGGATTTGGAGTTGCAACAACATGTCTTTGGTGGTTTTCTTGTAGTAATCACCGGTGAAGCGTAGTTTGTTATCGAAGAAATTAGCATCAAGACCAATGTCAAACGATTCGGTCTTCTCCCACGAGATATCGCGGATGGCATATTGCCACTGAGCAGCCGATTGTGCAGATATTGCCGTATTGCCCTGATAGAAAAGTGAATTAGTCTCGAAATTCAAAGCTGCCTGATATGGATAGTTACCAATTCTTTCGTTTCCAAGTGTTCCCCATGATCCCCTAAGCTTTAAAAATGATATAGTTGGAATACTCTTCATAAATGATTCTTCTGACATCACCCAACCTGCAGAAAAAGAAGGGAATGAGCCCCAGCGATAATCTTTATAGAAACGGGAAGAACCATCGTAACGTATATTTCCCTGTAAAAAGTATTTGTTCTGATAGTTATACATCACACGTCCGAAATAAGAACGGTAGGCATTTTCGTAGGCATCGCCTGAGTTGTCGCGCAAAGCGAGGGGTCCAATATTCAGGTATGGATACGAAGTCAGTCCGTACTGACCGCGCGATGCCGCAAGATTCTCGTTGAATGCATAGTAATATTCGTAACCAGCCATGGCATTTAGGTTGTGCTGGCCAAACGATTTGGTGTAATTGGTTAGAAATTGATAGGTTACCCTGTAGCTGTCGTTACGTACTTCATTCAGTGTTGTTTCCTTTGCTCCTTCAAGGTATCCTGAAACAGTTCCGGGATTGTTATAGGCGGTATAAGGTATTGCAAGACTAAATTTTTTCCCTTTGTCAAAATTGTAAGTTGGTGAAACAACACCAGACAATTTAAGTCCTTTAAAAGGGGTGAAATCGATTGAAATTTTACCACCGACTGAGTTGTAATAGTTATCGTTGGTTCCACCATATTTCATTTGTCCGTAAATATTAGCACCATCTTTTCCGGCACCAACACGGCCGTCGGACCACATAGCTGCATAAATTGGCGGAACAATTCCCATTTTGTACATCGGATCAACAACCGGTTGTTTTGAAATGCTACGCTTAAAGTTGAAATCGACGGTTGCTGATAGATAATTATTGATTGTAATATCGTTGTTAAACCGTGCAGTCAAACGTTCGTAAGTTCGGGCATTGTATAATGCATCTGTTTTGTCGTAGGCTAAAGATGCCTTGGTCTTTATCGCTTTTGTTCCGGCTGTAATGCTTATGTTGTGGCTCTGGCGTGGTGCAGAATTATTTAGAATCAAGCCTCTCCAATCAGTATTCGGATAAAGGTCCGGATTTTGAGCATTCAGCGAAGTGTAATTATCGACAATGTCTTTTGTATAGGTCGGATATTCGTTGGTATTGTTGCTGTTATCATTCCACCGCAGTTCGTTTACATGTTTCATAAATGTAATAGCATTGGCATATTCAGGCATTTGTGTTGGTTTTTCAAAGCCATATTCCATATTGTATTCCAATCCGATTTGACCCGATTTAGCTCTTTTTGTAGTTACCAGAATAACACCGGCAGCAGCTCTTGAACCATAGATCGATGCTGATGCAGCATCTTTCAATACAGAGATATTTTCGACATCATTGGGATTTACACTGTTGATATCGTCAACAGGTACTCCGTCAAGAATAATTAGTGGAGAAGTTTCACCGATTGTCGTCACGCCGCGAATCCGAATTGTAGCTGTTGATCCGGGGGCATTGTTATTTCGAGTTACCATCAGTCCTGAGACAGTTCCCTGAAGGGCCTGTGAAATTTGTGTCGTTTTACGGTTTGAGATGACATCACCCTTTACTGATCCGATTGCGCCGGTCAGGTCGCTCTTTTTTACGGTACCATAACCGATGGCAACTACCTCTTCCAGACCAATTGTTTCTTCTTCAAGTACAACATTAAACG
>JAAFHB010000456.1 GCA_010906965.1 Mariniphaga sp.
GCCGACGAACTGACTAAAAAAGCCCTGGAAATGGGTGTTCCCCCTACTGAAGTTTTAAATAAAGGTCTGGTAATCGGAATGGGAAAAGTTGGGGTTAAATTCCGCGAAAACAAAGTTTTTGTTCCCCAGGTACTGATGAGTGCCAAAGCGATGAGCTTCGGAATGGCACACCTTAAACCGTTTTTTAATGACGGTTCTGTCGTTCGTAAAGGAAAAATCATTATCGGAACTGTGGAAGGTGATCTACATGATATCGGTAAGAATTTAGTTTCTATGATGGTAGAGGGCAGTGGCTGGGAAGTGATTGATCTTGGCACCGATGTAAAAGCCGAAAAATTTGTCGAGTCGGTAAAGGCAAATCCTGGAGCAATCGTTTGTCTGTCTGCACTGCTAACCACGACGATGGTAAACATGGAGAAGATAGGCAAAGCGGTAAAAGAAGCTGTTCCTGGAACCGTTGTTGCAATAGGCGGCGCTCCAGTAACCAAAGATTTTAGTAATAAAATTGGAATGGATATTTATTCGTCTGATCCACAGGGGTTGATTGATATTCTCGAGAAACTGAACTAATAAAATCCGTCATGACCAAAAAATTGGTCTTTCAGAATTTGTGCAACGGGATTGTTTCATCCGAAAGAACATTCTTTCGGCCTATTCTGATGCACTTTATTGCCCGGTATGCAGACGGTAATTATGCAAAATTCGCATCTGATTATCGTTTTCTGGTCGAAGCCAATCTTCGTGCGCTCGGCGATTTTGATGTCGATATGGTAGGATTAATCTCCGATCCGTACCGTGAGACAAGTGCTTTTGGGGCAAGGATTGAATATATTCCTGAAGGGGTTCCAAGGTGTCTTGATCTCGTCATCAAAAACGTGGAGGATATCCGGAATCTGCAAAGACCTGATGTTTATAAATGCGAACGGACATTAGACAGAATTCTGGCTGCCGGGTTATTGTCTAAGCAAACAAATGGCGATGTTCCTATTATCGGTTGGATTGAAGGACCTTTGGCTGAAGCTTGTGATCTTGCAGGTATTGAGCAATTTATGATGATGCTGATGATGGATCCCGATATTGCGAATCTCCTGTTGGATAAATGTATGCTTACAGCGAAGGATTTTGCCAAAGCACAGATTGAAGCCGGATGTGATGTAATCGGAATGGGTGACGCAATCTGTTCCCAAATCGATCCGGTTACTTACGATGTATTTGTAAAAGAGCGACATCGCGAAATCATCAGTTTTATTCACGCTTGTGGGGCAAAGGTTAAAATGCACATTTGTGGCGATATTACCCATTTGCTTCCATCAATGAAAGATCTTGGAATTGATATTTTAGACATCGACTGGCAGATCGATCCCCAATATGCCTTTGAAATAATGGGACCGGATGTAATCAGGTGCGGAAATATCGACCCTCGTTTTGTGATGGATAAATCATCAGAAGAAATTTACTCAACTTGCAAGCTATTGTGCGATAATGAAAAAGGCCGAAAGTTTATTTTGTCGGCAGGCTGTGAAATTATTGTTACAACACCGCATGAGAATTTGATGGCGATGCGAAAAGCCAGTCTTTAATTGAAATTTGATATAACTATTATGACAGGAAAAGAGAGGATACAGAAAACTTTTAAACTTGAACCAACCGATTCTATTACATGGGTACCATTTGTTGGAGTTCACGGAGCCAGCCTGATCGGAGTTAATGCCACCGAATTTCTTCACTCGGCCAATCATATTGTCGATGGAATTTCCAAAGCAGTTGAATTGTACCAACCCGATGGAATTCCGGTATTTTTTGATTTACAGCTTGAAGCAGAACTGCTTGGATGTCAACTTAAATGGGCTGATGAGAATCCACCGGCAGTCATTTCTCATCCATTGTTAGAAGGTAAAACTATTGAAGATCTGCAGGTTCCCGAGAAACATCAAGGGCGTTTGCCAGTTGTGATGGATGCCACGCAACAATTACGTGCTAAATATCCCGATTTGGCCCTTTACGGACTCATTGCAGGTCCATTTACGCTCGCACTTCATCTGTTGGGTACCGATATCTTTATGAAACTTTTCGAAGAGCCGGAATATGTTTCAAAACTATTTACCTTTTGCGAAAAGGTTGCAAAACGAATGGCCGACTATTACATCGAAGCAGGCTGCGATGTGATTGCAGTTGTTGATCCGATGACAAGTCAGATTGATCCTGTAACTTTCGAAACGTTTGTCTCTCCGCCCATGACCGAAATCTTCCGGCATATCAGGGAAAGAGGGGCACTTAGTTCATTCTTCGTCTGTGGCCATGCTCAGCAGAACATCGAAGTAATGTGTGGTTGTAAACCCGACAATATCAGTATAGATGAAAATATCCCACTCGATTATGTGAAAGATATTGCGCTTAGGCACAATATCAGCTTTGGAGGAAATCTTCAGTTGACCGTTGTCCTGTTGATGGGAACTCCCGAAGATGCAGCTTTTAATGCCCTGGATTGTATTGAATTGGGAGGAGATCGAGGGTTTATTCTGGCGCCGGGATGTGATCTTCCAATGGCTACACCAACCGGGAATCTGATTGCTGTAACCAAATTGGTTAAAGATCCTTATGAGCAGCAGATTGTCAGGGCGATGACGCGGAAAAGCGATAGTCTGAAGTTATTAAATATGAAAGACTACGGACAAAGCGATAAAGTGATTGTCGATATTATTACGCTTGACTCCGAATCGTGTGCTCCCTGTCAATACATGGTTGAAGCGGTGAAGAAAATTGCACCACATTTTGAAGGGA
>JAAFHB010000457.1 GCA_010906965.1 Mariniphaga sp.
GCCAGTCCCCATAAAACCTGCTTCAAGTACCAGTTGACAAGCTTCGGGTATCGTCATGAAGTATCGGGTAATATCCTTATGTGTGATTGTTACGGGTCCACCCATTTCGATCTGATTTTTGAAAAGAGGAACGACTGATCCGTTTGATCCAAGTACGTTTCCGAACCTTGTCGTAATAAACTGCGTTTTTATACCTTTTAATTGCGAAAGTGATTGTATGTAAATCTCACAAATTCGCTTTGAAGCTCCCATTACATTTGTGGGATTGACGGCTTTATCAGTTGAAATCATCACAAATTTTTTGACTTCAAATTCCACAGAAAGATCTGCCACAACTTTAGTCCCGCCTATATTTGTTTTAACCGCTTCATACGGATGTTTTTCCATCAGTGGCACATGCTTGTAAGCTGAGGCATGAAATACAATTTCCGGATGATAATTTTCGAAAATACTTCTCATTCGGTTTTGATCTGAGACATTACCTACAATGATTTCAACATTTACATTTCCAAAAGATGCCAAAAGTTCATTGTGAAAGTTGTAAAGTGCTGATTCAGCCTGATCTACCAATATTACTTTTGCCGGATTGAAAAGCAATAATTTTCTTACAATTTCTGATCCGATTGATCCTGCGGCACCTGTTACCATTATATGCTTTCCAATGAGCCCCTCTGAAATTTTAGTGATATCTATTGATATGGGTTCACGACCAAGAAGATCTTCAATCTTGATGTTTTGAATCTTAACTTTCTCTAATGATCCTTTAATCCAGGCCGAAACATCTGCGACTTCTTTGATTTGCAGTTCTTTTTCAATACAAGAATTGACAAACTGTTGTTTTCGCTCAAGTGATATTTCCCAGGGTGCAATGGCAATAATTATCTCTTTGACCTTCTTCTTTGCCAGAAAATGTTCAATTGCTTCAAATGCTGAATATACTCTGACTCCATTGATCTTTTTACCATGAAGGTTTGGATTATCATCGATAAACCCAACTACATTATAACTTAACTGGTTCTCGCGTTCAAGCACGTTGTGCGCAATCATACCCAATCGCCCCGCTCCGAATATCATTGTATTTTGTACTGATTCGGGTTTCAGAAATAAAAAATAGTAAATTGCTTTGATGAATAGTCTTGAGGTGAGAAGAATGAAGACCGAGATAAAAAATTGAATAATTATTACCGGATAAGGTATGGCGTAATATTCAAATGTCGGATTACTCCTTGCGGCTACAGAAAAAACTAATAAACCTGATGAACCAATGAGCAAGGCATATACGATTGAAGAAAAATCTTTTAGAGTGGTGTGTCGTATGATATTGTAATGTGGCTTAATAATATGGTATACAACAAAAAAGACAAAAACACTTGCAATAATCTGGAGCAAAGTATTTTGAATTATAACCTGCTCCGCTGAAAAATTGGCAACCAGATAAGTGGAGAAAATAAATACTGAACCTATTACTGTGAGGTCATAAATTAGTACGATCCATTTTGGTAAAAAGTATTGCTTAAGCAGAAGTTTTAAAATATTTTTCATCGCAATCTGATTTAATGGTTGCTTAATTGTTTATGCGTGTTGTCTAATTGGATTTTGCGGTACATATGTACTTTTGAAGTTTCTTCCGGGTAAAAGAAATAATTGAGTTTGTTATCGAGAAGCGATTTTATTGTCCGGCAAATGAATTCAAGACCTTCTTCTTTCAGATCTGCGTAAATGGGTAATGAAACTGTCCCTTTCCATATTCTTTCAGCATTAGGATAGTGCATTGGATTAAGATTATAGGTCTGTTTGTAATAGGTCATTCGGTGGATTGGTTTATAATGAACTGAAACTCCGATTCCTTCATTTGACATTTCTTCAATGAACTCATTTCGTGACAAGCATGCTTCGGGACGAATAATGATCGGGAAAATGTGCCATGAATGATTCTCTATTGGACCGTAACAAATTGGCAGGTCAATAGAGATTAAATCACTCAACTCGCGATAATAGTATTCTGCACAACGTTGTCTGCCTTCTCTCAGAAATTCGGCTTGTTCCAGCTGTGCAAGTCCAATTGCCGCATTAAGGTCCGGCATATTATATTTAAACCCTGGTTCTACAACATCATATTCCCATGATGATTTGACGGATGTAAACCGATCCCAGATGTCACGATTAATACCATGTAATCTCATTATTTTAGCTCTTTTATAGATAGCCTCATCATTTGTGACAAGCATTCCTCCTTCACCTGTGGTTATGGTTTTATTGGCGTAAAAACTGAAGCAGGTGATATCTCCAAATGATCCGATAAATTTGTCGCCAAATTTTGTCGGAAAGGCATGTGCTGCATCTTCAATTATTTTTACATTGTGCTTACGGCACAAATCAATAATCCCTTCTCCACCAGCGACATTCATTTCTGCAGCCTGTCCGGCATAGTGTACCAAAATAATCGCTTTAACATCGGGGAATTCCAATAGTGCTTTCTTTAAAATTGCTGGAGAAACAAGCCCGGTACCATATTCAACGTCAATAAATACAGGATCGGCGCCCATATAACGTACTACCTCTGCAGAAGCCGTGAAGGTAAGGGTAGGAACCAGAACCTTATCGCCCGGGCCTATTCCGATTGCTTCGACAGCAAGATGTAGTGCAGCTGTACAGGAATTAACAGCACAGGCATATTTAACACCTACATATTGTGCAAAAAGTTGTTCAAATTTCAACGCTTTTGAAGCTGTTGTAAGCCAACCGCTTTTTAAAACTTCCTCGATATATTTCGATT
>JAAFHB010000068.1 GCA_010906965.1 Mariniphaga sp.
AGTCTTACCAGGGCAACTGAGTCATTTGGTTTAATGTTAAGTGCTGACTTAAAATTGAGAATCGCTTCACTATATTTTGATTGATTGACATTTGCATCACCGGCAGCGATCAGACGGTAAAATTCAGCTTCTTGCTTCGCTTTATCACCAGCAAGTGCCAGTTGTTTTTCAGCATTTGCAAGTCTTACCAGGGCAACTGAGTCATTTGGTTTAATGTTAAGTGCTGACTTAAAATTGAGAATCGCTTCACTATATTTTGATTGACCAACATTGGCATCACCGGCAGCGATCAGACGGTTAAACTCAGCTTCTTGCTTCGCTTTATCACCAGAAAGTGCCAGTTGTCTTTCAGCATCGGCAATGCGCGCCAATGCAATCGTATCTCCAGGTCTGACGTCAAGTGCCTGTTTAAAACTAAGAATTGCATCAGCATATTTTGATTGATTGACATTTGCATCACCGGATGTAATAAGACGGTTAAATTCAGCATCTTTCTTTGCTTTTTCGCCTGCCAAAGCAAGTAGTTTTTCAGCATCGGCAATCTTTGAAACGGCTACCGCATCGTTAGATTTTACTTTTAATGCACCCTTATAGTACTGAATGGCATCGACATACTTAAGACTGTTCACATTGGCATCGCCCAACGCCATAAACCGGTCGTATTCAGCCTGAATTTTAGCTTCATTGCCAAGATTTTTAAGATCAGAGGCTAATTCTTTGAGTTTTTCCTTTACAAATTTATCGGATGGTTTTATTTTGGAAGCAACACTATAGAGGCTGTATGCAGTCGACAAATCATTTTTTTTCTCAGCCTCAAGCGCTTCAGCCATTTTTTGATTGAAATCTTTGTCATCAATATTATTAAGGGCCGTTTCAATTTCGTCCTGAATAACCTTATCGTCGATTAAAACATTAGAATCGAAATTGTCAAGCGTACCATTCGGAGAATAAGATACATTGCCAATTGACTTACCTTCGAAACTTAATTTAACGCCCGGCACCTTTTTATACAACGTAACGACAATATAAAACGGTGGAAATATGCTGTCTTTTTCCCAAACATCGCTAGGAATTACTGTCGATACATTTATTTCCTTGTCGTAGTAGCCCTCTTTGGAAATGGCAATTTTATATTCTTTAAAAAAGGTAAGCTCAAGGTCAAATTTACCGGAAGATGGAATTGCCAGACTTTTTTCAATTTGTTTCGAGTCAAGGTCAATAAGTCTAACCACGGCCCCTGACGGATCACCTTTCTCCAGTTTTACCCTACCCGGAATTTGAAAATATTTTAATTTTGATGCGCCAACAGGTACACGCGAGGATTGTCCTTCAACTTGAATGACAATCAATAACATTGAAAAAACAATAAAAACCTGGAATAAACGACGAACCATATATCAGTGAGTTGAACAATCAATGAAAAATATTCTTGCAGCAGATACTATGAAGCAAAAATATCATTTTTTGAAGATATAAATCCATCATTCCCGTTAAATAGACTTAATATGAATATTTCAATATGGAAATCCACCCAACTGTACCACCTTAAAATTGTGATATTTAACACTGTATTCCAAACCAGAAGCAATTTTGAGCAATGGTCAATAGAATGAAAATTAGGCTATTTACAAAGCTGCGGGTCAGCCAGATTGGGATGATTTAAATGGCTTTTTTGGGCGCCATAGCTAAAATAAAGTATCAGACCAATTACGAGCCAGATTCCAAAACGCATCCAGTTTGTAATCCCTAACTCACTCATAAGATACAAATTAGTCAAAAGCCCGAGAACCGGTATTAATGACCATTTCAGCATGATCGCATAAAACGATACCACCGTTGATACAAGGATAAATACGGCATATGGAATCAAATGATATGAATCTAAAAATTCGATTAAAAGACTTTCAAATATATTATTACCTGATACATTCCTCATCCCTGAAAATGATAAAATCAAGATGATAATCAACCATATCGGCAATAGAAAAAACCTGCTGTTCAGGTAGGGTACTTTAAAACCTTTTTCACTGACTCCTCTTTTTCCCAAAGGATTTAAAACAAGAATTCCACCCGAGACCAGGATAAATGCGAACAGTGTTCCAATACTGGTGAGATCAGTTACTTCTGTCAAATTCATAAAAAGGGCAGGGACCGCTACCAAAACGCCCGTCACAATAGTTGAAAATGCAGGTGTCCGATATTTTGGATGTATCTTGCCAAAAACTTTTGGCAGCAGACCATCACGGCTCATACTCATCCATATGCGTGGCTGACCCAATTGAAAAACCAGCAATACACTCGCCATCGCAATCACTGCACTTAAAGCAATGATTCCCGATAGCTGATGAAGGTTCAGCCGCTCAAAAACAAATGAAAGCGGATCGGCAACGCCTAATTCACTGGATGAAATCATCCCGGTAAGAACCAAACTTACAGCCACATAAAGAATTGTTGTTATAATTAAAGCGAGAAACATCGAAACGGGAATATCGCGACGGGGATTGTTACATTCTTCAGCGGTGGTGGAGATGGCATCGAATCCAATATAGGCAAAAAAGACTCCGGAAACGCCTTTGAGTACTCCTGTAATTCCGTTAGGTGCAAATGGATGCCAATTATCGGGATTCACATAAAAAGCGCCAACACCAATCACTAAAAGCAAGATGCCGATCTTGAGGAGCACCATGATATTATTGGCCACTTTCGATTCCTTTATTCCCACATAACATATCCAGGTGATTAAGAAGACAATACCCAAAGCCGGAATATCAGCGATGATACGCAAATGACCAATCTGAGGAGCTGAAATCCAGGCATTATAGGCATCCTGAAGTGAAAAACTAAGTTTACTGAACTGTGTCCCTTCTTGTAACGCCCCAACCGCCAGATCATAACCCCTTGAAGCAGACAAATAATCGGTAGTTAAAAAATTTGGAATATGCAGACCTAAACCATCTAACAGCCCCGTGAAATAGCCTGACCAGGAAATCGCAACTGCAATATTTCCAATGGCGTATTCCATGATTAAATCCCAACCGATAATCCATGCAACTAATTCTCCAAAGCTGGCATAAGCATAGGTATAAGCACTTCCGCTGATTGGTATTGAAGAGGCAAATTCGGCATAGCACATCGCGGAGAGGCCACATGCAAAAGCGGTAAAAACAAACAGTAAGGATACAGCCGGCCCTCCGCTTGCGGCTGCGTTACCAATCGTACTGAAAATACCGGCACCGACAATCGCCGCAACACCAAGTGCAGTAAGATCTACAACACTCAGATTTCGCCTCATTCTATTCCCGCTTTCTGACAAAAGATCAACTTCGCGAAGAATATGCGGAACAGATTTTTTACGGAATAAATTGGATATCTTCAATAAACAATTCTTTAAATTTTATTCTTTCGAAGGCAATGAAAGTATTCTTCTTTTGACATTTTTACGTTTTCGGTTTCATGTTGAATATCCGAAAGTTTCAAGTTGAATAAACACATTGGCCGAAACCCCTCTTTTTGTTATTTTACCGGGGCATAAAAGCATCTTACCGGTGAATTAATCTTTCCTTCAGTGACCAGCTTTTTAATCGCCTTATCGATCTCTTTTTTATCGATTCCCGTGGCTTCAGCAATTTCGCCACCTTTTACTGGTTTTCCGGCATCCTCGATTGCTTTAAATACAAGTTCCTTTGTTTCCATAACGATTCTTTTTAAAGGTTTATTTTAAAGAATATAAATCAATAGCTTAAGAATATCTGATATCTAATTGAGATGTTTAAAGTTTCGATAATCGGTTTAGTAAATAATGATCTGCAAGGACAAGGGCGGCCATTGCTTCAACAATAGGTACTGCCCTGGGTAAAACACATGGATCGTGTCGACCTGAAGGATTAATGGTAGTCTCGTTCTCGTTCTTATCGATTGTCTTTTGCTCTTTCAAAAGCGTTGCGATCGGTTTAAAAGCCACACGCCAGTAAATGTCCTGACCATTTGATATTCCTCCCTGTATTCCACCCGAATGATTTGTAAGTGTAGAAACCTGATCACCTGTTTTGATAAAAATATCGTTATGCTCCGAACCTGAAAGTTCTGTTCCGGCAAAGCCAGATCCATATTCGAATCCTTTGACAGCATTAATTCCGAGCATGGCAGCACCCAAGTCGGCATGGAGCTTATTAAATACAGGTTCGCCCCATCCTGAAGGCACACCAGTAATAACGGCGCTTACAACTCCGCCCACAGTATCGTGATTTCTTCCTGCATCTTCAATTCGGGCAATCATACGCGAAGCAGTTTCTGGATCGGGACATCGGACGATGTTCGATTCTGTCAACGTTAGGTCAATATCCTGATATGCTTTATTCAAAGAGATCTCCCCAACACTCGAAACCCACGCATTTATTCTGATTCCCAAATCAGCGAGCAATTGTTTTGCGATTGCACCTGCAACCACCCTTGCAATCGTTTCGCGTGCCGATGAGCGTCCGCCGCCGCGATGATCGCGTGCGCCATATTTTTGATCGTAAGTATAATCAGCATGTGAGGGACGATAAACATCTTTCAGGGTGTCGTAATCATCAGAATGATGATCTTTATTCCTAATGATGAATCCAATAGGAGTTCCCATGGTTTGTCCCTGGAAAATTCCTGAAAGAAATTCAACCTTATCATCTTCATTACGTTGGGTTGTAATGTGCGACTGCCCAGGTTTACGTCGATCTAATTCACTTTGAATGAAATTAATATCAACCTTTAATCCGGCAGGACAACCGTCGATAATACCACCGATTGCTCCGCCATGCGATTCTCCAAACGATGTAAGTCTGAAAATCCTTCCTAAAGTATTCATATATAAAAAATTAATAAACCCGAAGTTTTCACTCCGGGTTCATAAAAGTAAGAAATTTTATCTAAATCTGAAATTCAGTAATAAATTTTAGTGGCAACCGCAACCAGCGCTTTTCTGATCGCCACTTCCGCAACCTTCCGATTCGCAGCCACCATCACCACAGCCACCGCCGCTGCCACAACCACAACCACCTGTGCTGTATGCAGCACTTAGCTCTTCTTCTGTTGCATCGCGGACATCGAGGATTTCACCTGTAAAATGAAGATCTTCACCAGCCAATGGATGATTAAAGTCCATCTGAACAGTATTTTCATCGACAGAAACCACAAGACCTTCCATACGTTGACCGCTGGTTGACATCATCGGAACAGAATTTCCCGGTGTAATCAGTTGTTCGTCGATCTTTCCATCTACCATAAATATGCTTTTCGGAAGTTCTACGATTGCCTCTTCATTCACTTCGCCATAAGCATCAGCGGCAGCAATGAAAATTTCGAATGTATCATTTGCTTTCTTTTCAGCAAGACCACTCTCGAAAGCTGGCAACATCATTCCGGAACCATAAAGAAAAATAAGCGGGCTGTCTTTCCCAGCCTTTTCAAAAACATCACCTTCTTTTCCGTCCAACTTCAATTCATAAGTGACGGAAACCATTTTATCTTTTGCAATTGTCATACTCTGTTTTTTGAATCTGTAATTAAGGGCACAAAGAAAACACGTTATTCTGGAATATACAATTCCTGTTAACGGAAAAAGGTGAAAATTGTTCTGAATAACCAAGATTTAACATCTGAATTTTGCAACTGAACTAAAACCATGATGCCAATAAACAGACAGTTTTATTCCTATCTGGGTGTAACAACTTCATATTTAATGTTATCAGCACAAACATAGGCTGGTGTATTCATACCATATGTACCTTTATCTGTTGATGTAAGGCGAAAAGTAAATTTATTGATTTTTCCTAGTGAGGAAAGATCAACAGTTGTCCATTTGTTCACAATGTAGTCCTTCGAATTATCGTCGGAACGGTAATCGGCCAGGTAAAAGTCAACCGATTTTACGGAGTCGCCAGCCGCGTTAAAACCAATAATCGTCATTTTAAACCAGTCCTTGTCATTTCCAGAAGTGCCTCCAAACTTTTTCGAATAGCTGTCACCATTTTTCATACTAAAAGCAGTATAAGTTGAATTACAAACGCTTATACTTTTAATGCTGTATTCTGAGCCCGCTGAAAATGAAGCATAAGCATCTGCTCCAAATGGGGGATAATACAATGCAAACTTATTCGTTCCGTTTGCTCCGTCATAAACACTGTACTGATTATCCCATCCGGCACTCAAAATATCTGCTTTTTGTGAATAAATAAAGCCAGCCCATGAACTGTAAGTTGCGTCGAAATTGTTTTGAAATTTGATTCCCAGGTCATTAAAATCACCCGTTTTATCGGAGCCATTCCAATATGAAGTGCTGCCAAGCGTTAAACTCTCGAGATCAACTGTTTTGATCTCGACCAAATCGCCCTGTTCCTTTTCACAAGCCGTTAAAACAAACAGACTTAATACAATCGCAATAAACTGATTTTTAATAGTTTTCATTTTCAAAAATAATTTGTTGTTGATAATTTATAAAGCACTTACGTAAGTCGGTGATACATTTGGCACATAAGCAACCCGAGAAATTATCCGCAAGGAATTTCCTTAATTCAGCGTCAATTGGTTCATTCAGACACCAACATTCCAGAATCTGATCGTTTCGACATACAAACGACATGTTACAGCGCGGACAAACTTTTTCCATAACGGAATTTTCTCGTGTTAATTTGCCAACTTTCTGTTCAAAAGAGAAAATGAATAACAATGAATTGCAGTTCATTTTTGCTACTTTCCCCGGAAAGCAAAAAATATTGTAGTGAATTGCGGCAGGTATTCTGGCTCACCTTCTTTTTGATGCCTTCCCATCCATCAATTGACGAACAGTGACTTGTAGTTCAAAAAGTTTTTATTAAGGCTTACAGCTGCGGGTACAGCTCCGGATTTGAACCGGATTCCCTTTTCATCACCCATCCCCGATTTGGAACAGGCAATACCGAAAAACGTGGCAAAGATAGAGAATCTGATTTGGATATGATCAATATGGCCGAAGAAAATTTGAAGAAATTATGAAGACCAAAGCCAGCAGCAACAGAACTAAACCGAAAACCCGAATGTTCTGATATTTTTACTATTTTTATTCCTTAAAACAAATTTGTCGCATTATGAATCAAAACGAGGCAGCAAGCCAAATCGCTCATCTTCGGGAAGAACTTGAAAAACAGAATCATAACTACTACGTTTTAAATAATCCAACGATTGACGATTTCACTTTTGATCAGATGCTGTCTGAATTAATCGGTCTTGAAACTGAATTTCCGGAATTTTTCGACGCAAATTCCCCAACGCAACGAGTTGGAAGTGATCATAACCAAGATTTTAAACAAGTCGCGCATAAATACCAGATGCTTTCGTTGTCAAACACTTACACTGAGGAAGAGGTTCAGGAATTTGATCAGCGAGCCCATAAACTTACTGATGAAAATTTCGAATATGTTTGCGAACTGAAATTCGATGGTGTCTCCATCAGTCTTACTTACGAAAAAGGATTGTTAGTCAAAGCTGTAACACGCGGTGACGGAGAAAAAGGAGATGATGTAACTGCCAATGTCAAAACAATTAAAAGCATTCCGCTTCGGTTGAAAGGCGATTATCCCGATGAATTTGAAATCCGCGGTGAAATATTACTCCCTTTTAGTATTTTCGAAATGTTGAATCGCGACCGGGAAGAAATTGGAGAACAACCGTTTGCTAATCCACGAAATGCGGCATCAGGAACTTTAAAGATGCAAAATTCGTCTGTTGTTGCGTCCCGGAAACTGGATGCCTACCTCTATTATGTCCTTGGCGATAACTTACCGGATGACGGACACATCGAACTGCTTCACCATGCCTCGCAGTGGGGCTTTAAAATATCGGAACACACCCGTAAATGCAAAAATCTACAGGAGATATTTGACTTTTTACATGAATGGAATATCAAACGTAAAGAGTTGCCTGTAGCAACTGATGGCGTTGTCATCAAAATCAATTCGTCGCGGATACAGCAGGAGTTGGGGTTCACTGCCAAGTCTCCGCGATGGGCAATTGCCTATAAATTCAAGGCTGAGCGTGTCAGCACAACCCTGAATTCAGTAAGTTACCAAGTGGGACGCACCGGAGCAGTTACGCCAGTTGCCAATCTCACACCGGTTTTACTTGCCGGAACAGTCGTAAAAAGAGCCACTTTGCACAATGAAGATGTGATCAAAAGCCTTGATTTACACATGGGCGACACCGTTTTTGTAGAAAAAGGCGGTGAGATCATTCCTAAAATTGTGAGTGTTGATCTGACTGGTCGTCATCCGATGAGTGAACCAATTCAGTTTATTGAACGGTGCCCGGAATGTAATTCACTTTTAATCAGGCAGGATGGAGAATCTGCGTGGTATTGTCCGAATGAAACAGGTTGCCCGCCACAAATCAAAGGAAAACTGGAACATTTTATCAGTCGTAAAGCCATGAATATCGACGGTCTGGGATCTGAAACGATTGAACTTTTGTTCCAGAAAAAGCTGATAAATGATATTGCAGATCTTTACGATTTAAAACAGAGCGATCTTGTTGGTCTTGATCGGCTTGGTGAAAAATCAGCTACCCGAATACTCGATAGTCTCGAAACCTCGAAACAAGTTCCGTTCGAGCGTGTTTTATTTGCATTAGGAATCAGGTATGTGGGCGAAACGGTGGCAAAAAAACTTGCCCGTGATCTGAAATCAATTGAGCGCATTGAAACTGCTTCAATTGAAGAACTTACCGGGGTTGAAGAAATCGGGAGCAAAATTGCAGAGAGCCTTGTTAACTGGTTCGCTGATGATCGGAATAAACGATTAGTGGATCGGCTAAAAAGTCAAAACCTCCGTTTTGAGATGAAATCCGAACAAAAAGAGGGGCAAACTGATAAACTAAAAGGTTTATCGATAATAATTTCAGGTACCTTTGAAAAAATTTCGCGTGACGATTTGAAAGCATTCATTGAATTAAACGGCGGAAAGAACGTAACATCAATTTCGGCAAAAACAAACTATCTTGTTGCCGGAGAGAATATTGGACCATCAAAACTCGAAAAGGCTCAAAAGCTAAAAATCCCCATCATATCGGAGGATGACCTGCTTCAACTTACAAATTGAAAGTAACGAAACTGTAACTATTTTCGAAAATTTAGAGAGCTATTAAACGATTTTGTAATTTTGACACAACATGTTTAAGAAAATTGTAAGATATTTCGCAATTAAGCGATTGTTTAAATATTATCAGACCCGGCAGCGAAGTACAAAGATCAAAACGCTTAAAAATTCCAAAAGCGTTGGAATTCTTTGGAATCCGGCCGATGAGGGAAGTATCGAAACGTTCGAATTACTTCGGAAAGCACTACAAATCAAAGGTATAAAATCGACTGGGATTGCATACATCGGTTCGAACCGCGAAATGGAAACCCTGGCGACGATTACACATTCGGGATTCCTTCACAGGCAAAATGTTCGTTGGTTTGGCCGGCCACAAACCAGTGACGGAATTGAGTTTATGCAGGAGCCATTTGATATTATGATTGATCTTTCGATTAACAAAGCTGTCGCATTGCAGTATATCCTGGTATATTCGCTGGCCACATTTAAAGTTGGATGGCAGGGAGCAAATCACAATTATTACGATTTAAACATTGATGTATCCGAAAAGCCACAGTGTAAATTCCTGATGGAGCAGATTGTCTTTTATCTCGAAAGTATTAATGAAAAGAGTTGAATTATTATATGAATAAAAATTTCCGTGGAGCTGGAGTCGCACTTATAACTCCGTTTAAAGCCAATCTGACAATTGATTTTGAAGGATTGGGAAAGATTGTTGATAGTCAACTTGAAAATCAAATTGATTACCTGGTCGTTTTGGGTACAACCGCCGAAACTGCCACATTAAATGCAGTTGAGAAACAGCAAATCGTTGACTTTGTATGTAAACGAGTCAATGGTAAAATCCCAATTGTTGTCGGTATAGGATCCAACAATACCCAGGGAGTAATCGATAGCATGCTTGGCATGGATCTTTCAAAAGCTGATGCTATTCTTTCGGTTGTACCATATTATAGCAAGCCAACACAGGAAGGTATATATCAACACTATATGGCGATAGTAAAAGTCAGTCCGCTGCCAGTTATACTTTACAATGTACCCGGAAGAACAGGTGTTAACATGAATGCCGAAACAACTTTGCGATTGGCACATGCGACGGATAAAATTATTGCTACCAAAGAAGCGTCAGGGAACATTACTGAAATTACGAAAATCCTGCGCGATAAACCGGAAGGATTCAGCGTCATCTCCGGTGATGACAACCTTATAGTTCCAATCATTGCACTTGGCGGTGAAGGAGTGATCTCTGTGGCAGCAAATGTTGTTCCCAAAGAAATTGCCGATCTGACCCATCTGGCACTCGAAGGTGATTTTAAAGTAGCGGCACAGCTTCACCTTCGTATGCAAAAAATCTGCGAGGCACTTTTTATTGATGGCAATCCAGGAGGAGCTAAAGCAGCTCTGCATTCAGTGGGTATCATCGAAAATGTTCTCCGTCTTCCGCTTGTTCCGGTAAGTACAACGACCTACGATATTTTAGCGAAGGAGATGCAATTGCTTTTGAAAAGTTAACTCTTCAGTAATTCACACCCTATTCGGTCTGGTATATTGCTCACATTTACTCATTTGCAAGTACTATTCTTTACCTCATTAGTTTTGTTAAAATAGACCATTTTGTAGGATATTTTATGTTTTAGCCAGTCTATGCGGTTTTGATCAACCCGAAATTATAAGAATGATCCTAAATATAAAAAGCTGTCAACGACAGCTTTAAAATTATAAATTGTACCAGAATTGTTTATTTATAAATCTCTTTTTTCGATGAAAGAAGTGTATTATAAAGTAAAGAAGCAATGGTCATCGGACCAACTCCTCCGGGAACAGGTGTAATAAACGAACATTTCGGGGCAACTTCATCAAACTTAACATCGCCTAATAATTTCCAACCCGATTTTGTCTTGTCTGATTTGACGCGTGTGATCCCGACATCAATAACAACTGCCCCCTCTTTGACCATGTCACCTGTAAGAAACTCCGCCATTCCCAAAGCTGCAACGATGATGTCCGCCTGGGCACAAATCTCTTTTAAATTCTTGGTTCTGCTGTGACACAATGTTACGGTGCAATCAATCCCCTTTTGAGAGAGTAATATGCTCATTGGCCTTCCAACAATATTGCTACGACCTATTACCACGCAATTCTTACCTGATGTTACGATTTTGTATCTTTTTATCAACTCCATGATGCCAAAAGGAGTTGCAGAGATAAAAGCAGGCATTCCAGCAACCATCCGGCCTACATTAACCGCATGAAAACCATCAACATCCTTGTGCGGATTAATTGCTTCAATAACTTTTTCTTCCGAAATATGCTTTGGCAATGGAAGTTGAACGATAAAGCCATCAAGATCATTGTCAATATTCAATTGAGCAACACAATTTAAAACCTCTTCTTCCGTGACATTTTCATCAAATCGGATCAATGTTGATTTGAAACCAACACGTTCGCAGGCTTTAACCTTGGCGGCAACATAAGTTTCGCTGCCACCGTCGTGTCCAACCAGAACAGCGGCAAGGTGCGGTATTTTTCCGCCACTGTTTTTGATTTTAATTACTTCGTCAGCAATTTCAGACTGTAAAATTTCAGAAGTTTTTTTTCCGTCGATAAGTACCATCGAACTATATTTATTTCTTAAAGATTCAATAATTAAATACCTAAAGCTTAATTACTTTAAGTTTACTCACCTAAAGTTAATTCACCTATTCCCTAACGATGACGCCCTTTTTGCGTCAACGCCTGTTTCATATTACCACCTTGCGAAACCATTTTCATCATCTTCCGGGTGTCTGCAAATTGCTTCAATAAACGGTTGACCTCCTGAATAGTAGTTCCAGATCCGGTTGCGATCCGCTTGCGTCGGGAACCGTCTATAATACTGGCATCGGCACGTTCTCTCTTCGTCATTGAATGGATAATCGCTTCAATATGTTTGAATGCATCATCTTCAATGTCAATATCTTTCATGGCCTTTCCCATACCAGGGATCATACTTGCAAGATCTTTCAGGTTACCCATTTTTTTGATTTGCTGAATCTGTTTCAGAAAATCGTCGAAGTTGAACTGATCTTTTGCAAGGCGCTTCTGTAATTTACGTGCTTCTTCTTCATCGAATTGTTCATGTGCACGTTCGACAAGTGAAACGATATCACCCATCCCCAGAATACGGTCAGCCATACGACTTGGATAGAAAGCATCAATCGCCTCCATCTTCTCGCCTGTTCCAACAAATTTGATTGGTTTGTTGACGACTGAAAGAATCGATATTGCCGCCCCTCCACGGGTATCACCATCTAATTTTGTGAGGACTACCCCATCAAAATTAAGACGGTCGTTAAATTCTTTAGCTGTATTAACGGCATCCTGTCCGGTCATGGAATCCACAACAAACAGAATCTCGCCGGGATTAACGGCTGATTTGATTGCCTCAATCTCCTTCATCATCTGTTCGTCAATCGCAAGACGACCAGCCGTATCTATAATTACAACATCATTCCCATTCAGTTTGGCAAATTTAATCGCCTCTTTTGCAATACGTATCGGATCTTTGCTTCCTTCTTCAGTGAAAACAGGAACTTCGATAGCAGCTCCAACGATCTTAAGCTGTTCGATTGCAGCAGGACGATAAACGTCGCAGGCAACAAGCAGTGGTCGTTTTCCTTGTTTCGTTTTTAACCTGTTGGCAAGTTTACCAGAAAAAGTAGTTTTCCCCGATCCCTGGAGACCAGACATCAAAATAACTGCCGGACTTCCTTTAAGATTAATATCAACTGTTTGCCCACCCATCAGCTCAATAAGCTCGTCATGGACAATCTTAACCATCACCTGACCAGGGTTAAGTGCTTTTAAGACCTCCTGCCCAATCGCCTTATCTTTCACTTTAGCAGTGAAATCTTTGGCAATTTTATAGTTAACGTCGGCATCGAGCAAAGCCCTGCGAACCTCTTTCAAGGTTTCGGCAACATTTATTTCGGTAATCTTCCCCTGCCCTTTTAGCAGTTTGAACGATTTCTCAAGCTTATCAGTAAGATTTTCAAACATTCTATCGTCAATTTTAAAGTCACAAACTTACATGAAAAAAACTTTTGCACCAAGACGAAAGAATAATTACTTTAAAGCGATGTATCTATCTGTCGTTCAATAAGTAAACAATATTTTACAATCAATATGAACTCCGGAGAACCTTGCTAATCTCAAATATACTTCACAATATTAATAACAAAGAAGCGTTTTAAAATCATTCAGGGAATAACAGAACTGAATTATTACGGTATTGGCCAGCAGTATTTTTGTTTTTGAACAAACCTAAAGGGATTTCTGCTTTGCATTAAACTGAATTTCAATTTACTGAATAAATGACCACATGAGAAGACAATTGTAAGAACATAAGTAGTTTAGATCAAAAAATAGTCACTTATTTTACTGATTCATAGTTTTATAAAAATATTTCAAAATAAACTTGCGAAATGTTTTTTGCAATGAATAATGACTATTTTTACAACGGATTATTTACCATTAATTTTAGTTACTTAAATTATGAACATTTTCGTAGGAAGTCTGCCATTTAGCTTGGAAGAGGCAGAATTAAAAGGATTTTTTGAAGAGTACGGCGAAGTAGCTTCAGCAAGAATCATTACAGACAAATTTTCCGGAAGGAGCAAAGGATTCGGTTTTATTGAAATGCCGAATGACGAAGAAGCCAAAAAGGCTATTGAGGAACTTAATGGTGCAGAAGTTGACGGACGCACAATCGTTGTGAATGAGTCAATTGAAAAACCAAAAGATGGTACAAGACGTCCAGGCGGCAGCGGCGGCGGGTTCAACCGTGGCGGTGCAGGCGGCGGCGGCGGATTCAACCGTGGTGGTGCAGGTGGTGGCGGTGGCTACAATCGTGGCGGCGGAAGTGGCGGTGGTGATCGTGGTGGTGACCGTGGTGGTGACCGTGGCGGTTTCAATCGTGGCGGAAGTAGCGCAGGCGGTGGTGACAGAGGCGGAAGCCGTAGGTCTAGTTATTAAGCCGGTTGAACGCAGATTAGCTGCTTGATGATGCTTGCAGTTAAGGTTTGAAGTATTTTCGTGTTTTTTTCACCAAGATAATCCAACCATAAAAATATACGTTCTTAAGCTAAATAGCATTGATAAGCATTGCAGTTTTTCTGCAATGCTTTTTTTGTGCCATGAAATCATGGGAATTATTCAAATTGAAGGTTAACAATTATTTTACAATTCTTTAACCTAAAAAATTTGGCTGGTAGTTCCAACAGCCTTATATTTGTCATACATTTTTTTTCATAAGTTTAGGTTTAGTTAGGTTAGTTAGTTTGGTTAGTTTTAGTAAAAGGATGAAGCCGCCCGGTTTCATCCTTTTCAATTTTATAGACCTTAACAACTGGCATTCAGTCAGATTCAAAATCAATTTACAACTTCGCAGCTTTTATTGTCTTTACTACTCCATTCACACGAATAATCACTTTACCACCCTTTTCAGAAGCAATCCGATAAGTGGTTACTTTCCCTGAAACCCAGGCAATATCAACCACAAAGCCACCTCTTGCGATCAATCCTTTGACTGATCCTTTTGACCATGCATCGGGTAATGCAGGCAATAAACAAATCTCACCCGCTTGCGATTGAATCAGCATTTCGGCAATACCAGCGGTAGCACCAAAATTACCATCGATCTGAAATGGTGGATGAGCATCAAACAGGTTTGAATAGATTCCTCCCCCTTTGTCATAGTCTGTTCCAACATTTCCAACGATTGACATCAGGTTTCGCAACAATTTATAGGCATGATTCCCGTCAAACATGCGTGCCCAGAAATTAATACGCCATGCCATCGCCCAACCTGTACTTTGATCGCCGCGGGAAATCAGTGTTTTTCGTGCCGCAGCAGCTAACTCCGGAGTTGCAGTTACCGATATCTGTCTTCCCGGATGTAATGCAAAAAGATGTGAAATATGCCGGTGGGTATCGGTTGAATCATCACGGTCGATGCTCCACTCTTTCAATTGACCCCATTTACCAACCTTGGGTTTGAGCAATTTTTCACGCAATGCAGTCACTGTTGCACGATATTCAGAGTCAATATTAAGAATTTTGGAGGCTTCGATGTAATTTGTGAATAAATCCCATACAATCTCCTGATCGTAGGTAACTCCGGGTTCGTGAGGACCATGTTCGGGAGACCATCCATCAGGTGTTACCAGGGCTCCGTTTGCATCGGGGATTAAACGCTCTTCCCAAAATTCACAAATCTCTTTTAAAACCGGATAGGCAAAATCTTTGAGGTATTTCTGATCGTTGGTGAAAGCATAATGCTCCCACAAGTGCTGACAATACCAGGCGCTTGCAGGCGGATTCCACACAAAACTTCCGGCTCCGTAAATATTGTTTTCTGTCTGTACTGTCCATCCCTTCCGGGATTTATAGAACTCCTGTGTTGCTTTTTTCCTGACTTCGCGTTGATTGTTAATGTATTCAAGGAATGGAACATGGCATTCGCTCAGATTGGTAACCTCAGCGGGCCAATAGTTCATCTGGATATTAATATTTGAATGGTAGTCGGATCGCCATGGTGGGTTATTCGAATTGTTCCAGATTCCCTGAAGATTAGCCGGAAGTGAACCGGGTCGTGAAGAGCTGATTAAAAGATACCTTCCATACTGAAAAAAAAGCTCCTCCAGATCAGGATCCTCACCACCCTTTTTATAAGCAATTAGTCTTTTTACGGTCGTTAATTCACTTACCTTCGGATCACTTTCACCGACATTCAAATGCACCCGTTTAAATAAGTTCTGATAGTCTACAATATGCCGATCCAAAAGTTGTTTGTAAGGCCGAAGTGATGCTTCCTTTAATTGTTGTTCAATTTTTTGATGTGGATTTTCTCCCCTCCATCCTTTGTTATAATCGGGCAGATAATTGGTTCCGGCTGCAAGGATGAGCGAAATGGTGTTTGTTTTTTCAAATTTGATTGAATTTCCGGAAACCTTGACCACGCCCCCATCATTTAAAACGACCACGCCGGATTCGTAGATCAATCCATTCTTAAGCATGCCTTTCACTGTGATTTTCTGATCTTCAAATTCAATTTTACCATTGTGCATATCTGTCATCCTGATAGCACCACTGCAGCTTCCTTTCTGACTGGCGCTTATCCGCATTACCATCACCTGATCCTTCGCACTGCTGAAGTACTCACGCTTGTACTGTACACCGTTTGACTCATAATTGATAGTATGAACCGCATTGTCAATATTTAATTCACGTTTGTAGTGCAGGATTTCAGAAGCTTTATTAAAGTCGATAAAAAGATCGCCAAATGCCTGGTAGGCTCCCGTCTCTTTCTCGTCGCCCGTCCAAAGACTAATCTCATTATATTGAATCTGCTCCGTGTCGATACCGCCAAAAATCATTCCGCCCAATCTGCCATTCCCGATTGGCAGCGCTTCTGTCATCCAATCGTTTGCCGGCTGGTCGTACCAAAGTTTTAAAGAACTGTTTTTTGCTTTAGTCATCTGAAAGCCAAATAGTAAGACTAAAGTTAATGTTAAACCTAAAATGTTGCACTTCAATATATTTCTCATTAAATCATTTTCTTTCTATATGTCATCACCATTTGAGACGACATGTATTCCTACTTGTGTCAGCGAAAGCTGAAACATAAAGACATCTGGAAAAACGGTTCCTGCTTTCCTTTTCTAACTTCCGGCAATCCGCATTACCCGGCTCACGTTATCATCAACCTGTTCCTTACTTTCCATCCCTAAAGTCATACAATGAACGTTTTTACTTTTGATCACATAATTCAACGATTGCTCACGTTCATCCTCCTTCACGAGATCACCGCAACCAAATATTTTCATACCGATCACCCCTTTTCCATTCTTGCGCGCCGTTTCAAGGACTTGCATCACTTTTTCAGGCGTGCTGTCCATTTTGGCACCATTGTGATTGATTCTTGCGAAAAGTACGTCTACCCAGGGATTCGAAGCGGCATCAATCATCGCATCCAGACTGTGGCATGAAATACCGACAGCTTTGATCAGCCCTTTCTGTTTGGCCTCCGACATTGCATCCATATAACCTTTGTATTCTGTCGGCCATTGTCCATTGATCATACAGTGCATCAAAAATATATCGATATAATCGGTTCCAAGGTCTTTCCGGAACCGATCAAAACTCTTTGCAAATGGCTCTGTTTCATACCAGCCTTCATGACCGTAAGTCATTACCTTCGTTAGGACGGTCACTTTTTCGCGCGGAATGACTTTTAAGGCTGCCCCCACATAAGGATGTGAGCCATACATATCGGCAGTGTCAAAAAATCGAATCCCTTTATCGAAGCAATATTGCGACAATTCGACGAATTTCTTCATTCCAAGATGAGTCTGATTGGATTCCAGCTTCCACCCTCTCGATCCGGTGCCAAATGCAATTCGGGAAACGTTGAGACCAGTATTACCAAGTGCAACCGTATCGACTGTTTCCGTTCTTATGGTTGCCCCAAATGTTGGTTCGGGTAAAATGGCAGGTAATACAGCGGCTGCAGCTATTCCAGCTGCACTTTTGAGCAGAAATTCCCTTCTGTCGAATTTATTCATAATAATATGTTTTTTTTGAATCAGCTTTTTGCGATCCGCATTACGCGATCTACCGCATCATCCACCTGAGAAATACTCTCCATTCCCAGTGTCATGCAGTGGATACTTGTTTTTTTTAAGGCAAACGTGATTGACTCTTCGCGCTCGGTTTCAAGCACCCGATCCCCATTTCCGAAGATCTTCATGCCAATGATTCCTTTACCGTTGTTCCGGGCCCGTTCGAGGAGTGCGTTAATCTCAGCCGGTGAACCATCCATATGCGCCCTGAATGGGTTAATGCGGGCTAGAATAACATCGACCCAGGGGTCATCTACCGCAACTTTTAATGCTTCGAAGTTGTGGCACGAAACTCCAACAGCTTTTATTTTACCGTCTTGTTTCGCTTTCGAAAAATAATCGATGTACCGCTTCTTCTCCTCCTGCCATTTTCCATTCATCATGCAATGAAGCAGCATAATATCGAAGTAATCGCTTCCGGATTCAGTGCGAAAACGATCGAGCGCCTTATCAACCGGTTCTGCTTTCGATGGATCATTCTCTGTCCACATCTTTCCCAAAAGGGTAATCTTCTCCCTGGGAATTTCTTTAAATGCTTCTCGTACATATGGGTACGACCCATAACTGTCGGCGGTATCAAAAAAATGAACACCTCTGTCGTAAGCATGATGAGCCAGCTTAACAAAATTGCTCATTCCCAACCGGGTCTGGTTCGACTGATGATTACCACCTATTGAACCAGTACCAAGGGCAACACGCGAAACTGTAAGTCTGGAATTGCCAAGTTTAACTTTATCAACTGTTGCTGTAGCGGGTGTAAAACCCAGGCCGGTTAAGCCTGTGGCAGTGAGAGCGGCATATCCCGTCAATCCAACTGCACTGCCATAAATGAAACTTCTGCGGTTAATCTTTTCCATGATCGTGCGTTTTAAGAATACGGATTAAAAATAGCAAATGTTTACAGATTTCAATTTCGAACCAACAATTTGCAATAGCACAGGTCAAGGTTCCATAACTATCAGTTAATCAATAGCCACCCCATGTATTTATGGAGTGGCTATTTAGAATGGTATGCTATTTAAAAATCAAGGAAATTCCATTTACCCCGGTATGCCCGCGAAAGCATCATATTCGCAGCATTATCACCAATGAATTGTTCCTTTTTGGGATCCCATTTCAATGGCCGCTGAAGCGTATAGGCAATGTTGGCAATGTTGCACAATGAGGAAGTCCGGTGTCCGGTTTCAACATCCGAGATTGGTTTTGTACGCTTCTTAATCGCGTCAATCCAGTCCTGGTAATGGTTATCGCTTTTATATAACCTTTTATCAGTAGGTTTAATTTCTGTCTCAACGAGGCCGGCAATATCAGAGCGTAAAAATTCCCGACTAACTTCAATTTTCCCCTTTGTTCCGATAAACTGGACCGCATTGAACTCACCCCAGTTGGCATGGTTCAAAACAACACCGTTATTATACTTCATTTTCAATCCAATAACAGCATGTTCTGCCGGAGGAGTAAACTCAACTGGACCAGACTCATCCATTCCGAGAGCCCACTGTGCAATATCAAACATATGAGCGCCCCAGTCTGTGATCATGCCGCCTCCAAACTCACGATAATTCCGCCAGTCAGGATATTTATCAACTTCAACGGGAGGCGCCAAAACCGGACTGAAATCGCGGTAAAGGGATGGACCGACCCACATGTCCCAATCAACATTTTCAGGAGTAGGTACCGAAGGGAGATCCAATGCCTTCACAGGAGGACCTACGCAAACATTAACTACCTTAATATCCCCTATGTAACCATTTGAAACCAACTCAGCTGCCTGGCGGAAATTACGCCACGACCGCTGCATATTCCCTGTTTGAAAAACCCGTTTGTATTTGCGCGTGGCATTTACCATTGCGCGACCTTCGGCTACTGTTAAAGCCATCGGTTTCTCACAATAAATATCCTTTCCCGCTTTGGCCGCATCGACCGCAATCTGTGCATGCCAATGGTCTGGCGTAGCTATTACTACAGCATCAATGTCTTTTCTGCTTAAAATTTCATGGTAATTTTTAGTTCCCGTAACTTCATGCTTTTCGCCAACCCATTTTTTATCATTAAATGCCTGGGCTTCAGCTTTAAACTTTTCGAGTTTCGTAGATACAACATCGCAACAAGCCAATACTACTGTTTCAGGACATTTGTTCAGACTACTCAGCAAGTAGTGACTTTGTTTGCCCACTCCGATAAAACCCAGTCTGATTTTGTCCGTTCCTGCATTACCTGCAAATGTAAAGGCAGGGATTACTGTAAATGCTGCAGCACCCGCTGCGGTTGTCCCGACAAAGCTTCTGCGGGAAATCTTGTTTTTGATAACCATTTGATTGAATTTAGTTAAATAATTGGTATGAACTATATAAAAAAAAATCTTAAAAAAAAGGAAATTTGGTAGTTGAATTGAATCGCTGAAAATAACAAAAATCTAAAAAGTAACAACATTGTTTTTTTATAATCTTATGAAAAATTTTGAATATCGTTTTGATCGTTCATTGGCTCAATTAAGATACCCTGTAAAATCATCACGATTAGCACTATCTTTGCGGCATGAAGCAAAAAGAGGATATCACCGCAAAAGTTCTTGAAAATCTGAAATTCGAATCATTGAACGAAATTCAAAGTGCAATGATCAATGCCGATCTGAAGGCAAGCAATATCGTGTTGCTGGCGCCTACGGGCTCAGGAAAAACAGTGGCATTTCTTCTTCCACTACTCCATCAACTCAACGCAAAAACGACAGGCGTACAAGCGCTTATTCTCGTTCCTTCACGCGAATTAGCCTTACAGATCGAACAGGTATTCAGGTCGATGGCAAGTGGATTTAAGGTGAATTGCTGTTACGGCGGTCATCCGATGAAAACAGAGCGGAATAATTTTACGGAACCACCCGCAGTTTTAATCGGAACACCCGGTCGCATTGCCGCCCATTTACGTCGTGGCAGCTTTGAACCCGAATCAATTCATTTGCTTGTTCTCGACGAATTCGACAAATCGCTCGAATTGGGTTTCAGCGACGATATGAGTTATATTATAGGTTTACTCCCTAAAATTAAAAAACGAATCCTCACCTCTGCTACACAGGCGATTGAAATTCCCGCATTTTCGGGCGTTAAAAATCCGGTCACCCTTAACTATCTTACCGCGGAAAACCGCCCCAATATCGTCCTTAAAGCGGTAAGAGCTGCAGAGAATGACAAACTTGAAATCCTCATAAAACTTATATGTCACCTCGGTCATGAACCTACACTTGTGTTTTGCAATCACCGTGAGGCAGTTGACCGGATCAGCGAAATACTGACCGAAGAGGGTGTAATACACGACACTTTTCATGGTGGTCTTGAGCAGGATGAACGCGAACGTGCGTTGCTGAAATTCAGGAACGGTAGTCACCAGATTTTGATCACGACTGACCTGGCTTCCCGAGGACTTGATATTCCTGAAATTAAAAATATCATTCATTACCAGGGTGCCAATACTGAAGAAGGATTTATTCACAGGAATGGAAGAACCGCCAGGATGAATGCCCTTGGGACCTCCTGGCTCGTGCTTGCTGAAAAAGAATCTGTACCTGATTTCTTGTCCGCCCTTCCCGATTTTGTCAATTTGCCGGATCAAATCCGGTTGCCGGAACCACCGCAATGGATTACCTTATATATTGGCGCCGGTAAAAAAGACAAAATCAGTAAAACCGATATCGTTGGTTTTCTGATTCAGAAAGGAAAACTTACAAAGGAGGAGATTGGTTTAATCACGATCCTCGACAACGCTTCATTTGTAGCGATTAACCGGGTTAAAGCGCGCCAGACGATTGCCGCAATCAAGGACGAGAAGGTAAAAAACCAGAAAGTGAGGATTGCTATTTCAAATTAGAACCATTTTATTCCCAAACTTTTCATCTTAAATTCTGTTTTATTAAAAAACTAATAAAATATGAGTATGAAATATAATCAGTTGGGAAAAACAGGTGTACTGGTTTCGGAACTCTGCCTTGGAACAATGACGTTTGGCGGAAAAGGTTACTGGAAAGCAATGGGTGAAGTGCCTCAGGAAGAGGTGACGCAAATCGTAAAAACATCCGTGGATGCAGGTATTAACTTTATTGATACGGCTAACGGATACTCTGAAGGATTATCAGAAATCATGTTGGGTAAAGCCATAAAAGATCTGGGATTGTCACCCCAGCAACTTGTAATCGCCACAAAAGTTCGCCTGCGGATGGGGCCACATGCCAACCAGGTGGGGCTTTCGAGGCTTCACATCACCGATTCGGTCAACGACAGTCTTGAACGGCTCGGACTTTCACACATCGACCTTTTGTACATCCATGGCGTTGATCCGATTACCCCGATCGAAGAGACAATGCGCGGCCTTGAGGATGTTGTGCGGTCAGGCAAGGTGCGTTATCTTGGAATCAGCAACCATCCTGCCTGGATGGTCAATCGCCAGTTGTAGGGAAGGTTTCCAGGATGATTTAATAGCGGAATCCGCAATTAAAATGGTTAGAAACAAGAGTCGAAATGATTGGAAAGATGATGATTGGGTGGATAAGCCAGGCCAATTCAGGTATAGAATCACCTATATTTTAATACGTTACAATCGTAATCATAATTGATTATCATTTCAGCTTAACGCTTGATATTGTCCTGTTTTTTTAATAATTTTAAGACGATAAACAAAAGCTAAACAACCATGGATAATCTACTGCTTAAATACATGAATGAGCGGTCAAAACCAGAATTAAAAAAAGCCATTGAGGCGCCTGGCCCAGTAATAACGATTTCAAGAGAGTGCGGCTGCTCGGGTAGACTTTTTGCTGAAAAACTGACAGAACGGATTAATCTTAACATCAACAATCCATCCCAAAAATGGAAATGGGTCAATAAAGAGATTCTTAGTATTGCCTCTAAAGAGTTAAAAATCAATCCTGATCAAATCAAAAATTTGCTCGGAGGTGCGGATAAAAACTTCCTTGATGATATAGTTTCGTCCTTTACAGTAAAATACTACGCCCCTGACGCAAAGATCAAAAGAGCAATCAAAGAAGTAGTTCGTCACCTCGCTACACAAGGTAAGGTGGTGATTATTGGAAGAGGTAGCGAGGCACTCACGCAGGATATTCAACGTTCCCTGCACATTAAACTTTATGCACCGTTGAACTGGAAGGTTGATGTAGTCAGTAACCGCGATAATATTTCGAAAGATGCAGCCAAAAAAATCGTCGTTGAAACAGACATGCGACGTTTAAAATTTGTAGAAGGTTATTTAGCGAAAGAACCCAATAAAGTGATTTACGATATCGATTTTAATTGCGCTAAATTCAGTGTGGATGAAATGATTGAAGTGATTATGAAAGTTGCGGAGATGAAATCGCTTATTAGTTGAAGACCTTTCTGCTAAAGAACATCATTGAAATACAAAACATTGATACAGAATGGCATAAAAAAATATCAATATTTTCTTATGCCTTTCTATACATTTTAATTCTTTTGTATATATTTGCATACCGATCGTTCAGTACGTTAAATAAAATAAGAACCTGATTACTAAAACTTTTAGTTTAATGGATGAGGATAACAGAAAAATGAATTACTTGAAGGAGTATGCGAAGTATTCAAGTCTGGTATTCCAAATGATTGTCATAGTTGCGGCGGGAGTTTTGGGGGGCATTCAATTGGATCGGTTAATGAATCGAACGGGATCAATTTTCACAATCAGCCTTACCCTTTTTGCTACTTTTCTGGCACTTTATTACATGTTCAGGACTTTACTGAAAAAATAAAATGATTACTAAAATAACTTACTATTCATGATTGTTACTTATCGGCAGTTTATCGTTAAAATATTAATATTCACACTTA
>JAAFHB010000069.1 GCA_010906965.1 Mariniphaga sp.
CGGTGAAGGCGGTCAGACCAATTTCTCCCACAAACGGATACCCTGCCAGACCTCCCATAATAAAAGTCCCTTGTGGTGCCGGAAGATTCATCTTATTTTGCTGGTGATTTAATTCGTCGAAACACAGTGATGTTGCAACAATAATGCTGTTCATCTCAATGTTTTCACGGGCGGCAATTTCCATTACCGCGTTGTGCGAGGCTTCCGACATGGTCGAATATGCGTCGAAGTGTTGATCCAGTATTTTTTGCATTGAATGAAATATTTAAAGGTGAATAAAATGATAGGTTTCTGACAATGGTTGCCGGTGATCAATTATCCGGTAGATCCCAAAGCATTTGCAACAGCATTTATTGTTTTTAGTAATACAATATTTTGATGATCTGCCATTTCAGCAGTTGCAGTATCTTTTTCGTTGCGCCAGCTTTTTAACGTGTTCACCTGCAACTGATGCATTAGTTTAAGTGCAACAGATCGTAAACGTGTGGAGTAATAATGATTTTTGCGGCGCTGTTCGAAAGGTTTTTCGAGCAGTTCGAACAGCAGACTTTTCGTTAGCTCCAATTCCGAAAGTATAAGCGGTAAAATATCATTCTTTACCTGCTCATCGTCTACCAGAGAGGCATAAAGCGCAATAATAGCCGGATCAGTTGCAGCTAAACCTGAATCAATATTTGTAAAGATATACCGAACTAATGGATGATCAGACAACAGTTGCTTTAGCAGGATATATTTTGCAGGTTGTTGCTCCTTAAGCAGTTTCAAAGTGCTGCCGACTCCAAACCAACTCGTAATATTAATACGGCTTTGTGCCCAGCTAAATACCCACGGAATTGCCCGCAGGTCGGCAAGTGTTCGTTGGTTGGTGCGCCTCGACGGACGGGAGCCTATTTTGCTGGTTTCGATTGCATCAATTGGGGTCGCCTTTTCAAAAAATCGGATAAAGCTTGGATGAGCTACAAGAGCAGTATAGGATTTTATACTTTCGTTGGACATATAGCGCATCAGATCAAATAGTTCCTGTCCTGGTGCTTCGTTGTTTATAAGCGTGTTGCGTAAGAGACCCGAAGTAAGCAACTCTATATTATAGGCGGCATTTACCTTGTTGGCATATTTTCGTTCAATAGTTTCACCTTGCTCGGTAAGTCGCAGTTTACCACATAAAGATGATGGCGGCAGACTTCGTAAAAACCAGTTCACAGGGCCTGCCCCACGGCTGATGCTTCCACCTTTACCGTGAAAAAAACGAATATCAACGCCATGTTTGAGGCCAGTTTCGGAAAGTTTGTATTGTGCCTCGTAAAGACTCCATTGACTTGATAGTATCCCGCCATCCTTGTTACTGTCGCTGTATCCGATCATTACCTCTGCCACCGGACGCGAATAACCTTTCTGTCTCATTTGGAGTTTCAGGGTATTTTGGGTTACCGGGTGTGCAAGAAATTCACCGAGGATTTCCGGTGCACGCTTCAGGTCGTCAATGGTCTCGAACAGCGGAACAATAGGTATCATACAGGCCGGCCCATGATCCGTTTTTACGAATAAGCCTGCTTCGCGTGCCAGCAAGTAAAGGGTAAACAGATCTTCTACCTTGCGTGTCATGCTGACAATCAGTGAACCTAGCGCATAAGAACCATATTTACGGATGTAATCTGTCAATACACTGAGATAGCTCAGCACATTCGCTGTTTCATCCACCTTACCACCGTAAGTATGGGTGAAAGGCCGGTAGATTGACAGTTCGTGTAACAAAAATACTTTGTCGGGCGATCCGTCTGTATTGAGTGAATAGCTTGCATCGTCGATGTCTTCGAGCAAGCCTAAAAAGGCTTTTTGGTAAAAGGCACTGTTCTGACGGATGTCTAAATGAGCGAGGTGAAAGCCAAAGCTACGAACAAAGCGCTGAGCTTTTAGCACTTCACTGGTGGCAAGTGAGGGCGCTCCCCAGACTGAAAGTGCTTTCTGCAAAATTTCAAGGTCTTTTTGTAATTGCGCCGAATAGGTATAAGTCCAGGCAGCATCTGTGAGCAGGATGTTACCTGAAAGTGTATCCTGCCTGACAGGAAGTTTCTCAATAAGAAGCAGAACATACTGTTTAAATGGTTCGCGCGATGCCGACATATACCATGTCTTCGACGAAATATCAGGTATTTCTTCAGCTAAGATTGATTTGTGTTTGCAAAATTCCGGAAGAATCTTGCTTTCAATTGTATAAATACTTAAACTTTCGGCAAGCAATACTAATCGTTGCCGAACGAGTTGTAATGCTGCGGTACGGAGTTTTTTTAGTGCATAATTTGTTATTTCGGATGTCACCAACGGATGACCGTCACGGTCGCCACCAACCCAGGTACCCATGCTTATCTTAGGCAGATGAAGATAGTTTTGCAATGCTCCGGGCTGAAACCCGGCATCGCTCCAGGCCTGTTGTAACTGTCTGTCGTGAAGATCGAAAACGTCAGGAAAAACGTTGGTGAGGTAATGCAACACGTTTTCGAGTTCGGTTTCAATTTTAGGTTTTTCGAGGTAAATATCGTCGATAAACCAAAGCTTTGTCATGACTTCTTTTATCTCTGTACGAATGCGTTGGCGTTCAATAGTTGTATAAATCGGGTTTTCGAGCAGTACCAACGATTGGTAAAGTTCGCGGTAATATTTAAGGACGACCGTGCGCTTGGCCTCGGTGGGATGAGCGGTTAGTACCGGCTCAACCTCTAATTGCGACAACGCTGCAACAATTTCATCCTCCGAAACGCCTGAGTTTTTTAACTCCAAAAAAGTATCTGCCCAGCTTCCGTTCACACTTTGAGATCCTTTCAATTGCTGTTTCTTGCGCCTGCTTTGCACAGCCCAATTTACTTCGCATAAATTAAGCAACTGAAAGCAAATTGAATAGAGGTGAATAGTTTTTTGTTCGAGCTCAGGTGGCGGCAGCTCAACTTCAGCGTTGATCCAGGGGATGTGCCGAATAAGCGCTTTTTCGTTGTTTGATTCAAGTAATTCGGCAAAACAGTCGAGTAAAAAATGGAGATCGGAATATGGTTTTCCAACTATCTGTATGTTCTCGCTTAGGATAGGGTGCATCATTGTTTTTTATTTAATAACGCATACAGCCGTCATATTGTTGAAGGTGCTTTTTTAACGATTTGTTTACATTAACATGAGGATGAAATTGTAAAACAAACAAGGACTTAATTAATGGATGAAATGTATTTTATTTCTTCGCCGCAAACCGAAGAGGGCATCCCTATAACCGGAATACCCTCTTTAAATTATCTCAACTCACTGTTAAATCTTTTTATTTAACCACCGGTGCCTCCTTTTTATCGGGATACAACACCAGGCGGACATAATTGTCGCCACTTAGGTATTTATTGGCAGCCACCTTTAATGCTTCCGGCGTAATTTTCTTCAGATCTTCCTGGTACTTTAGTATCTGTTCCGGATTTTCATCATTCTGGAACTGTCCATTCAGATAGCCCAGCCAGAAACCGTTTTCTTTCAATTGTACCTCTGTAACGCGGCGTTCTTCTGCCTGCACTTTTTCGACATCAACCTGTGTCGCACCGTTATCGCGGATCTTTTTGATTTCGTCGAGAACTGAAGCGATCAGCTTTTCCACATTATCGGGAGAACATCCAAACCCAATTGAGAATGAATACCTGTTCTCAGGATATTTGCTGTATGAAGCTCTTGAACCTACTCCGTAAACCCCGCTCTCATCTTCGCGAAGACGCTCTATAAGTTTAATATCCAATACTGATGACAAGGCATCCAAAAGGTTGTTTTCGGTTTCATTGTACTGATAAACGCCACTAAACGTCAAACGTACAGTTGCTTTTGGTTCCTGTCCTTTAAATACCTGTTTTTGTATCTTTCCTGCAGGGATATGAATACCAAGGTCGCGTGCACTCTCAATACGCTTGGTGGAAGGCAATGCTCCCAGGTATTGTTCGAGTAGAGGCTTAAGTTTTTCATTATCAAAACTACCCACAAAAGTGAAGGTAAAATCACTTGCATCGGCAAAACGATCTTTGTAGATTTCGAAGGCACGATCGAGGTTGATCTTATCGTATTTTTCGATGCTTGGCCCTGTGCGTCGAACACTGTAATTACCAAGAACAGCCGAAATAGTGTCGGAGAATACAGAAGGAGGATCGTTGCTACGGTTGGCAATGGATGCTTTTTCCTGTGAGAGCAATCCATTGTAAACCTCGACATCCTTACGTGGCTGCGTAAAATATAAATAGACTAATTGCAATGCAGTTTCGAGATCTTTGGGAGTAGCACTGCCTGAAATTCCTTCGGTGCGTTCGCTGATATAAGGTGAAACACGAACTTTTTTGCCCGTAAGGTATTTGGTGAGCTGAACAGAGCTATAATCTGCAACACCGCTATAGTTGATCAAAGATGATGCACGGTTTGCGGATTCGTATTCTGCATCGCTGTAAAGTGATGAACCTCCCGGACTGAAAGCTTGAAAACTAATCTCGTCATTTTTGAAATCGGTTGGTTTTAGTTTTACCTTAACGCCATTGCTGAGTGTCCACTCCACAACTCCAATTCCATCAAGTTTCTTTTCTGACACCACTTTCCCAGCAACGGGTTTTTGCGCAAGTAATGGTTTGTCTGAAACGTTATCGACATAAGCGGTAATTGCACTATTTTGAACGTCAGAAACCCAGCCATTCACTATCGCTTCGGTCGGCAATGCTGCGGCTTCTTTTTCGGGTCCCAATATTATGATGTCGCGGTTTACATCAACCAGGTATTTTTTAACTACACCATTAACTTCGTCAAGCGTTATGCCACCCAGGTTGTCTTTATAGAATTGATATTCATAAGCGATTCCCGGAGATGCTTCTTGTTTCAAAAAAAGGTTCAGGTATTCACGTACGTAATTATCCGAATTGGTTTTATCGCGCTCTTTGTAAGCCGATTCGATATTTTGCATTGTTGCCTCTTTGGCTCGGTCGAGTTCGGTTTGGGTAAAACCGAATTTTTTGGCACGCTCTACTTCTGTCCAAACAGCTTTAAATCCTTTTTCGAGTTCGCCTGGTTTTCCAACTACAACAGCTGAAGCAACATCAAGATCCGCCAAAAAGCCACCGATTGAACTTCCGCCCTGGATAAACGGAGGATTCGCCTGTTTACTCAATTCGCCGATACGTGCACCAATGATGCGGTTGTACAACGACCTAAGAATACTTTGCTGATAATCTGCAGATGTTATTAATTTACTCTCAGGATGTTTGATGAAAGCCTGAACAACCATCACCGGAAATTCTTTGTCGGTAGCAGCAAAGAACTGGTTTTTCTGTGTGAGTGGAATTGTATAATCAATTCTTGGCCTTGGTTTTGCGGGTGATTTCAGACTCGAAAACAAATCTTTGATCTTTTTCTCGGTTGCATTTACATCGATATCTCCAACCACGATCAGTGCCTGAAGATCGGGACGATACCAGTCGGAATGGAAATTGCGGATGGTAGCGGCAGTAAAGTTTTTCAAAACAGCCTCTGTGCCAATAGGGAGACGATTGCTATATCGCGACTGGTTGAAAAGAACAGGTAAGTACTTGTCCTGCAACCGCTGTTGGGCGCTTTTCCCCAATCGTTTTTCTTCGAGAATCACACCACGTTCTTTATCAATTTCGGTAGAATCGAGCGTGGCATCCTGTGCCCAGTCGCGCATAATCTGGAAACCGTTTTTCAGAATTTCGGGATCGTCAGTTGGAATTGGTAACTGGTAAACTGTTTCGTCGAAACTGGTATAGGCATTTAAATCTGCGCCAAAACGAACCCCGGCTTTTTGCAGATAGCTCACGAGTTCATTTTTTGGGAAGTTTTTGGTGCCATTAAAGCTCATATGCTCCATAAAGTGCGCCAGTCCTTGCTGATCATCATTCTCAAGAATAGAACCTACCTTATTGGCGAGATACATGGTCACCCGGTTTTTAGGTTCGATATTTTTACGAATGTAATAGGTAAATCCATTAGGTAACTTGCCTACCCGAAATGCAGTATCGAGCGGCAATACGTCGGTTTTTGCGGTCGACGATTTTGCGGCACTCTTTGGAAGATTAGTCTGCGAGAACGAACTTGCCGGCAGGAGGACAACTATTGCAATTACAAGAGACAGTAATTGCAACCTGATTTTTTGTTTCATGGAATTTATTTAAATAAGGGTTTATCCGAACAAAAATAGAAATTATATGTCACAATTCAATGCGTTCTAAATCAATAAGAAAATTTTATTGATCGATGAGTATTTGGCATACCTGTTTTATGGTATATTTGCCTTCTTCAGTATAATAAATAGCTGTTTTTAGATTCAGTTTATCAATTATTAATCTCCGACTTCTTCACCTTTAAGTGATTAAAATATGCAAATCCGACCCATAAGGCAATCAGACAATCGTGAGCTGGCGAAAATTATCCGTGCAACGCTGACTGAATTTGGAGCCAATCATCCAGGTACCGTTTATTACGATTCGTCGACTGATGCACTGTTTGAATTGTTTCAAAGACCCTGCTCAGTTTATTATGTCGCAGAAACAGATGATGGCCAAATTGTGGGTGGTGGTGGAATTTATCCGACCGATGGATTGCCAAAAGACACCTGCGAATTGGTGAAAATGTACTTATTGCCTGAAGAAAGGGGCAAAGGACTTGGTGGATTGATTATTGAAAAGTGCCTCGAAACCGCCAAAGAATCAGGTTTTGCAAATATCTATATTGAATCGATGCCCGAACTTGGGCAGGCATTGAAGGTTTATGAAAGATTTGGCTTTAATTATTTGAGCGCGCCACTGGGAAACAGCGGTCATTTCGGTTGTGAATTGTGGATGATTCGGACTTTATGAAAGATGAGGTTATTGGCAAAATTAAGTTGAACTTAGATATAATATTCAATGTTTTCTATCCATCCTGATTTTATAGCATGCATTGTCAACTCGGAGGCATTTGAAACTTCCACTTTTTTAAAGATATTTTTTCGGTGTGTATTCACCGTGTGATAACTGATATTTCTCCTGGCAGCAATCTCTTTTGTTGTCAGTCCATCTGCAATTAGTTTAACAATCTCAATCTCAGAAGAAGTCAGGTGTTTTGGATCCTCCATTGTGTATTTATTCTCACTAAGATCGAGAAACAGATCAAGAATTTCATCAGAATAGTATTTTTTGCCTTTCAGGGTTGACTCAAAGGCATTAAAAATCTCCTCTTTATCGGCTGTTTTGTAAATTATATTTTTGATGCCCACCTTGGTTAGCCCTGCAAACTCTGTCTTGGTGATTGTATTTGTGAGTATTAGTATCGAAATTTGAGGATATTTCTCCCGGATATTTTTCAAACCGTCAAGGCCATCGTAATCAATGTTCGAAAAATCGGTGATTAACAGACCATTTTTTGTGTTGTCGAGTAATTTATATAGATCGTTTTGAGTATCTGCAATTCCAGCGAGAAAATATCTCTCATCGATTCTGATGAGAGATTTAAGTGCTTCGACAATCAGGTATTGGGAATCAGCAATGATCACATTATTAGTTTTATTTGTACTCATAGAGATTCTCGTAAAATTTGTGTGTAAGTCCTGCTTTTATTTCAGTTTAATTTCAGGAAACAAAGATGGTTTAAATTTGATTAAAAGCCTGTTCAAGATCGTTAATCAGATCGATTTTATCTTCAACTCCAATTGAGACCCTTATCAGAGAATCCTTAATACCAGCTTGTTCGCGCTCCTTTTGTGTAATTGAAGCGTGCGTCATCAGTGCCGGATGTTCAATAAGCGATTCCACGCCGCCAAGGCTTTCGGCCAGCGTAAATAATTCGAGACTTTCGAGAAACTGAACGGCTTCCTTTTCACCACCTTTAATTTCGAAGGAGATCATTCCTCCAAAACCTTTAGTTTGTTTAAGGTTCAATTCATATTGTGGATGACTTGGCAGACCGGGATAATAAACACGGGTCACTTTGGGGTGATTTTCGAGGTATCCGGCAATTGCCAATGCATTCGATTGATGCTTGTCCATTCTAAGCGATAGTGTTTTTAATCCTCGTAACGTGAGGTAACAATCGAATGGAGAAGGTACCACACCCAGCGCATTCTGATTGAATTTGAGTTCTTCGTAAAGCGCAGTGTCATTCAGCATAATCGCTCCTCCAATTACGTCGCTGTGCCCTGCAATATATTTAGTTACACTATGTACAACTATATCAGCACCCAAAACAGTTGGATTTTGAAAATAGGGAGACAGAAAGGTATTGTCGACAATTACCAGGACATTGTGACGGTGGGCGATTTCAGAAATAGCCGCGATATCGCATACTTTCAGCAATGGATTTGTAGGCGTTTCGAGCCAGATCAGTTTGGTTTCATGCAGTATTGCCTCTTCAACAAGCTGTGGATTAGTAGCATCAACAAGGCTTACTGTGATGTTGTATTTTTCTTTCCATTGGTTTAGCAACCGCTTTGTACCTCCATACAAATCGTCAAATCCAACAACATGATCGCCCGGTTTCAGTAGTGTGAATAGGAGCAGGGTTTCGGCTGCCAATCCGGATGCAAAACCTAAACCATATTTGGCCTGTTCGAGGGAGGCATAACGTTTTTCGAGTGCAAATCTTGTAGGATTACTACTTCGTGAATACTGGAACTGCCCTGGGTTCTTAACTTCCTTGCGGGCATAAGTTGATGAAAGATAGATGGGTGCAACAACTTCGTTTTTGCTGCCCTCCGAAAAGTTGGGCTTTTCGCCAACATGTATTGAACGCGTGTCGAATGAATGATTCTGTACTGACATTAGATGAGATTATTTGTAAATATTTGAATTTTAAATAGATTACCAGACATCAGTCAGCCGTGACCAACGAAAGACTTTGGTGAATCAACAAAAAAGGGGATGATGTGGTTTAATAATTTTTATAAACACATTCGCATTCGGAGCGATGATGTCTTCAAATAGCAGCAATCCGCAACCGCAATGGGGGTTCCGAAAATCCGGGGTGAATTATTTGCTGTACCTGCTTTCATTAATATTGTTTTACGGTGCAAATATCTGAATCTGTTTTCAAATAAAATATACCTGATTATAGGTATATTTTAGGGTTTTCAATGTTGATACTCCGTTGTTATTAATGAATTTGCCAAGTTCAACTTTGAATATGGCGATTTCAACTTTGAATACGACGAATCCAACTTTGAATATGGTGAATTCATCTTTGAAAATGGCAAATTCAACTTTGAATACGACGAATCCATCATTTCCACCTCCATATTTTTAAAAAAAGATGGCAATTCCAGGTTTGGAAATGCCATTTTAATCGTTGTAAACGATCCTGTAATTAACGGGTATCTGAAGTATCCCAAATACTTGCCGATTTTACGGTAAACCGGATGCTTATTCTGTGAGAAGTTGGTCGATGAACCCATTGAATTCTGTTTTGAATTCTTCGTAGAATTTGCCGGTTGCAGGACCATTGAACCCTGTATGTACTTTTCTGACATTACCTTTCTTATCGATAAAGATGGTTGTTGGAAATGCTGAAATACCATTTAATGCAGGAAGCGCTTTCGAAGCGGCCTCTGTGCTCGATTTCCCTGCAAACAGGATTTCGTAAGGAATGCCAAGGCGTGTTTTCAGGATCGACAGCGATTTTTTAGCCGATTCGAAGTCGTCCTTCCGTTCAAATCCAAGTCCAATGATTTCCACGCCTCGTTTATTATTTGACTTATACCACTCAGATAAAAAGGCATTCTCGTCGAGGCAATTAGGGCACCAACTGCCAAGAATTGTTACAATTACAACTTTGCCTTTGTAGATTGAATCGGACAATGACACCTGTTTCCCTTCGAGATTTGGGAATGTAAACTCGATTGATGAGAATCCCTCTTTTAGATGTGAAGCAGTGTAAGGATCTGGTAAAGCAGCTTTTGCATTACGTTTTCCTTCTACTTTAGAGGTGCTGCGCGGTGTTATAAATTCACCGGCGAAGGTACTGTCATTCGTAAATTCGCCTTTCAGCAGGTAGGGCGATGAACCGCCAAAAGCTGACAGCGCAAACTTCTTTCCGTCCACAACTCCTTCAAGAAAGCGATAATCGCCGGTTGTTGTAAGAATTGATCCGGTCAGTAAAGCCTCTTTCTGATCGAAGTTACCAACGGTTCTATCGGTATCAGCTTTGGAGATAATGTTTATATCCCATGTTCCTGACAGCGAAACTGAAGGAGCCTCACTGCTTTTAGGGAATCTCGGGAGTTCACCATATGCTGCTTTGAATGGAACTCCGGCGACCGGTTTATCGGTTCCAACTTTCACTAACTCTCCTTCAAAAGAATTTTCAGTGAGTTTACCTTTCAGAACAGAGGCGTAAAGATCGATCGGAATCGAAACCGAATCATTACTGTAGATGATATTTTTCAGCTCGAAACGATCTGATCCGTTGATCAGATACACCGAAGTACTGTCCGTGCTCTTCCCTTTCACTTCAAATACAAACGGGATTTCGTTTCCCGGAAGCGCAAAAGCACCTCTCCACAGCCCTTCTTTCAAGGGTTTTATTCCCGGCTGGCAGGAGGTTATCAGTCCAAAAACGAAAAGAATCAGGAATGAATTTATCCATTTTATATTTTTCATAACAACCACTTTATTTTATTATTAACGTTGAATATTTTGAATGTATTTCTGAAAATATCCCAGGGAACTGCAGCCCCTGGTTTGCTCAAATCGCACTAATTATGACATCAGAAAAATACAATTTTTTTAATTGGCGTCAAACCAAAGTTTTGTAGTAATTGCATCAGTTCCCTGACGCGATACTGCCGCTTTATAATTCTTAAGGTTCAACGATTGTTCGCTTCCAGGATAGATATACCTCACAGGAATCTTGCCGTCGAGCACACCTGCTACGGCTGGTGTCAATTGTGGATAGTCTAGCCTGCGCCATTCTGCAAATGCCTCCAATCCCTGGCCAAACAATGCGATCCATTTTTGTGTTCCGATCGACTGACGGAAATTTCCGCTATTATATTTTACCGAAGGTTGTGCAAGATAGGTATTGACCACTGCCGCATCCGTTATCCCGAATTGTTTCAGCGATGCCTTGATGGCCAGGTTATAAAGACTTTCCGCATCTTCGGTGGTGTAACCTCTCGCTGCTGCTTCAGCCCTGCCAAACAATACTTCGGCAGGGCTTAAAATAACTCCGGGCGTTTGCGGTGTTGTGAAGTAAGTCCCGATCTTAGATGTTTTCGAAAATCCCAGCGCGCTTGCTGCACTATTCGTTAAACCATTGGGAACGCCTATGTACACTTCGGGAGTTGCGGTTTCCGTTTTATTGGCGAAAACGGGTAATCTGGGATCATTCAGACTTTTCAACGTTTCGACTATACTTTTGCCTACCCGGTAATCGTCACGGGTTTCGAAGAATAATGCAATCGGATTCTGGTTCGGGGAGGTCAAATAAACCAGTTGCGCTATATCTCCGTCGCCGATCAGGTCTGCAACAGGTATCTCAGCAATCACTTGTTTTGCTACTTCGGGTTCCTTGTCAGCGATTCGTAGTGCAATACGGTAACGCAATGAATTGGCAAACTTCTTCCATTTGGTAAGGTTTCCGGAATAGATAACATCTCCGCTGATCGCCTTCCCTGATGGATCGATCAATGCAATCGATGACTTCAGTTCGGCAAGTAATCCGTGATAGACCTCCTTTTGTGTATCATAAGAAGGTGTGATATAGTTATTGATATCAACAGCCTGGCTGTAAGGTATATCTCCGTAAGCATCTGTCAGGAGTAAAAATACCCATGATCGAAAGATGGTTGCGACTGCCTTGTAATTGGGTTGATTATCCGTTTCTCCAATTTTAATAACTTCTGTCAGATCTCTAAGACCTTGCGAATAAAAGCTTTTCCACGGACTTTCGAATGTGGTGTTGGAAGCAATATAGCGGTCGATCTCGGTGTACTGGATTTTAGCGACCTGTTGGACAAAAAGCAGCGTTCCGTCGAGATTATTGGTGGTTCCCCAATAGGTGTCGACACTTGATTTGATAGCATTCGTCAGCAAATAATCGGGTTGAGGAACCTGTGATTCATTTGGATTTTTATTGGTGTCGAGGAGATCTTGCACGCAAGAAGTCAAAGCGATGGCAATAAATAGTGCGCAGAATATTTTATTGATTTTCATCCTGAAATTATTTGTCTTTAAATGGTCGGATGGAACTCGCACCAGGTTATTCATACTTCCCGGTGTTACACTTCCTGCTAATTCATTCAAATTATTGTATTTGTAATTATATGCTCGTTTCATCTTGTACAATTTTAAAATTAGAATTTGAGGTTTATGCTAAAACCGTAGCTTCGGGTGGACGGAACCTGTAAGCTTTCGAGTCCTTGTCCATTTCCTGTATTTAAGGCTGTTTCGGGATCTATATTGGGTGCATTCTTGTAAAGGATCCAAAGATCGCGGCCAATCAATGCAACATTAACCGACTGCGCACCTATAGTTTTCGCCCATTTAGAAGGAAGGTTGTAGCCTATATTAATTTCGCGGAACTTCACAAACGAAGCATCAAAGACATTCGCCTCAGAGATACTGTTGAATGATTTCCAGTAAGTCTGTGCCGGAAGAATTGTTGTATTTTTTGTGCCCGCAGCATTTACACCGTCAAAGATGATTCCGTCGTGATACACCACCTCACTACCCGGAGCTGCTGAAGTGTGAGTCGGGACCTGGACGGGCAGCGCTGTTTTCACATTGCCTGGATAGTAATAAGGCAATCCGCCATTTACTTCATCTCTGCCCCTTAAGGTTTGCGCTAAAACACCCGTATAGGTTCCGGTTGCGTTTGTTCCGTCGTAGATGTAACCGCCAATCTTGGCGTCGATCAGAAAACTCAGACTGAAATTCTTGTAATTAAATGTGTTGGTAATACCACCGATCCATTTAGGCTGAAACGATCCGAAGAATTTATTGTTTGGGTCGGTGTCGGGCGTACCATTTGCTTTTACGATGATTTCACCATTTGTATTGCGTTTGTATGCTGTTCCGAAAAGTGAACCATAAGGTAGACCAATTGCAGCCAGGACGGAAAGATTACCCGACTGCGCAATTCTGTAAGCGGTGAGCAAACCCTCTTTATCAAGTTCGAGTACTTCACTCTTGTTGGACGAAAAGTTAGTAACAACATTCCATGTTAATCCATTTGAGATCTTTACAGGTGAGAAACTTAACTGCACTTCAAATCCTTGATTGTTGATCTTCCCTGCATTCAATAACTTGGAGCTATATCCGGTTGATGGACTAACATCAACATTTAATATCTGATCGGCACTGTTCGTATTGTAATAACTTAAATCGATGTGCACATTGTTGTTCAGCAAGCCAATCTCCGCACCGATCTCTGATGAAGTGGTCGTTTCGGGTTTCAGGTTGGCATTCAATGAGGCATCTGTAACCGTTAGCAACGGATTGCTCCCAAACGGTGCATTAAACGGATAAGTATCTAATAACTGATATGGATTTGAATCTTTACCCACTTTTGACCAGCCTCCCCTGATTTTAAGGAAGGAGAGAAGATCGCTTTTGATGTCAAATAGTTGTGAAACAACAAGACTTGCATTTGCCGATGGGTAGAAATATGAGTTGTTATCCTTTGGCAAGGTGGAAGACCAGTCGTTCCGGGCTGTAAGGTTTAAGAAAGCATAGTTCCTGAAGTTGATCTGGCTTGATGCGTATGCGCTGTTCTTCTTTTGCTGGCTAAAATAGTTGGAAGAGACCAGCGGATCGCGTGAATTGGTCAGTGTATATACATCCCTGACAGCCAATCGTGGCGCTTTCTGATTGTTTTCCTCATAATACTTGGCCAAAAGGTTTCCACCGCCCAGAATATCAATGGTGAAGTCTTTATTAATCTTCTTATTATAATTCATTGTAAACTCTATATTTCGCTCGTTCACCGCATAACCGATTTCTTGGTACGATCCGAACGGTGTTCCGTTGGTTCCATAGGCAATCTTTATCTTGCGCCGGTCGTTGTAATAGTCATTTCCGATACGGAAGTTGGCAGTGAAATCATTCAAAAACTTATAATTCAGGTTTACATTACCAAAAAGCCTGTCGCGACGTTGTGAAACGGTATTCTCATGGGCTATGAAATAAAGGTTGCTATAATAACTGTTGTTCCAGTTGATAAGGTTGCCATTGGCATCCCTGTAGTTTTTCAACTGACTCACATCAACCTGACGGCCAAACCATGCAAACTGAAGCATTGAACTGGTTGCCCTTCGGCCAAACACACCTGGCAGATTATCGGAGCTATTGTTGATGTAATTAGCACTTGTACTTAATACCAGGTCAGGCAGAATCTTATAACTGTTATTCACCCCGAATGAGTTTTTTCCAAGATCGGTGTTTGGTAAAATTCCTGTTTGTTTCGTGTTGTTGTACGAAAAGCGGTAATCGAACTTATCGTCTGACCCGGTGATGGCAATCCCGTTATTAAGCGTATGCCCTGTTTCGAAGAAGTCCTTCACATTATTCGGATGGGCTATAAAGGGAACTGGTATACCGTTTGAATTAAACTGGGGAATCAGTCTGCCGTCGAGTGGAGGTCCCCAACTTTCATCCACCCCATCATTAATGCCGCTACCTTTGCCATCGAGATACGAAAATGTACCGCCGGATCCCTGTCCGTAACCATTCTGATAAGTTGGTAATATGAGTGTGCTTTCGAAAGTTGTTTTTGAATAGGCACTTATCCCGAACTTCTTTTGTCCGCGGCCGGTTTTCGTCTTGATCAAAATGACGCCGCTAGCTGCCCTCGAACCATAAAGTGCTGCAGCATTTGGACCTTTCAGTACGCTAATGCTTTCAATATCTTCGCTGTTGATATCTGAAATGGCATTGGCAAAGTCTCGCGATGCATCCGAGGTTGTCAATTGAGAATTGTCAACCGGTACGCCATCAACGATAAAAAGTGGCTGGTTATTGCCTGATATTGAGGTTTCACCACGGATAACAATTCTTGATGATCCCATGTTTCCCTGGCTGCTTGTCACCGATACACCTGCGATTTTACCTGCCAGTGAGTTGACAAGGTTACTTTCAGGCGCAGCTGAAATTGATTCCGATTTAATCTCCTGAACCGCATATCCGAGCGATTTTTTCTCTTTGTTAATTCCAAGTGCTGTAACAACCACTTCGTTCAGCTGATCAATGTTTTCTTTTAATTCAATGTTTATGAACTCGTTATTGTGGATTGCGTACGACTGGCTCTGGTAACCTACAAACGAAACAATCAGAATATTTCCGGATTTTAGGTTGATTGAAAAGTTTCCGTCCGCATCCGTCAATGCTCCCGAAGTTGTACCTTTAATAGAAACGGTTGCGCCGGGTAAAGGTGCATGGTCGCTTTGGGAGAGAACGGCTCCGCGGAGCTTTATCTCTTGGGCAATGGTGCTAAATGGTATCAGCAGCCAGAAAATGATAAATAGTAATTTGAATTGATTTCTCATGTTTCAACAGATTTTGGTGATTTTATAAAAAGGTGTGTTCGGGTATTTCTACCTGCCAGGTTGATTTTAAATTCCTCTTAAAACGAAACCGATAAGTTTGGTATCCTTTTCGAGGCTAACGATTAATGATGATTTTTAATGTGTGAGTATTACCTGATGCAAATTCGCATTCGTGATGGGGAGGGACAGCAACAACAACCTTTCGATCTGAGTGATGCAGATGGAGTTCTGAGGACGTTGTGATTGTTTAAAGTTGCTTTCATGGTAACATTTATTAACACTGCAAAAATGAGGATCTCAAAAGGGTTTGCAAATACCTTAAAACAGGTAGATTTGTTAGCTATTATAGGGTATTTTTGCCTTTTTTGTACGCCATGGAACTTTAACTGATCGAAGCCAGGTATGAATCTATTTGAAATTGTACGAATCAAGCTAAATGACAATATACTGTTTTCTTCTCACTTCTAAACCTTGTTTTTCATTGCTTTATTCCGTTTGTCTCTCATATTCAGCTTTGTTCAATCCTGTTTTTAAATTTTTTAATTATTATTAGTGTTTCCTGCTATTAATTCAATGGTTTGATTAATTTTAACGTTCATCTGCCGAACGTGCGTTTTATTTAGATCTTATTATTTGGAAATAAGCATTTTGTCCGGCAGCACGATTTTGATTTAGAGATTTAGAAACATTCCAATTTTATATCCTAATTATATGGCAAAAATCGTTGTTTTGGGTGCAGGTATCTCAGGGCACACTGCAGCTGCATTTCTAAAGAAAAAACTGGGTAGGGCACACGAGGTTATTGTTGTCAGTCCGGGTGCTTATTACCAATGGATACCTTCAAATATCTGGGTAGGGGTTGGGAAAATGACCATCGACCAGGTACGGTTTAAACTTCAGCCGGTTTACGACCGTTGGAAAATCGACTTCCGGCAAGCGAAAGCCACAGCTGTTTATCCTGAAGGTGATCAAACAATGGACCGGCCTTACATCGCCATCGAGTACACGGGTGAAGCCCGGCGTGGAGAAACGGATAAAGTTGATTACGATTACCTTGTAAATGCGACCGGACCAAAACTAAATTTCGAAGCAACAGAAGGGCTGGGACCGAACAAATTCACGCATTCTGTTTGCTCCTGCGATCACGCTGTTGCTACCTGGGGCGCTCTTCAGACCTGCCTGTTAAGAATGGAGAAAGGGGAGAAGCTTCGTTTCCTGATTGGTACCGGGCATCCTACTGCTACCTGCCAGGGCGCAGCTTTTGAATATGCACTCAATGTTGCCTATGAGATAAAATCACGTGGATTGCTCCACATGGCCGAGATCACCTGGATATCGAATGAATATGAGTTAGGCGATTTTGGAATGGGTGGAGCGTTCATCAAAAGGGGCGGATATGTCACACCAACTAAGGTTTTCAGCGAATCGATTTTTGCAGAATATGGCATTCGCTGGATAAAACGTGCCGGCGTATCAAAAATAGAGGAAGGGCTTGCACATTACGAGACCCTCGACGGACAAATGCATACACAGCCATTCGACTTTGCAATGCTTATTCCAGCTTTTGCTGGTGTTGGATTGAAGGCCTTCGATAAAAAGGGTGAAGATATTACTGCTAAGCTATTTGCACCAAGCGGCTTTATGAAAGTGGATGCTGATTATTCGGGGAAAGTATTCGAAGATTGGTCGGTTGAGGATTGGCCGTCGGTTTACCAGAATCCCGCTTTCGCTAATATTTTCGCTACGGGTATTGCTTTTGCGCCACCTCACCAGATTTCAAAACCTATAAAAAGCCCAAACGGAACGCTGATTACGCCTGCACCTCCGCGAACGGGTATGCCATCAGGAGTTATTGGCAAAATTGTGGCGCTGAATATTGTGGATCAGATCCTCACAGGTCGTACTGTATTTAAACACAAAGCTTCGATGGGAAAGATGGGCGCAGCGTGTGTCGTTTCAGCGGGTTTTAGCTTGCTGAAAGGGAATGCGGCTACGATGACAGTTTTTCCAATTGTTCCCGACTGGCAGAAGTTTCCCGAATGGGGGCGTGATCTCAACTATACGATGGGTGAAGCCGGTCTGGCCGGCCATTGGATCAAACTATTTTTGCACTATATGTTTATTCATAAGGCAAAAGGGTACCCGTTCTGGTGGCTTTTACCTGAATAGGTCATTGATTTTAATCATTAATTAAATCTACTGTAATGGCAAAAAATATAGTTCGCGGATATTACGATGAATCCTATCCTCCAATTCCTACGGGAGTTACACGTTTCTGGCGTCGTAACGTGCTTTGGCAGGCATGGCGGTTTATTGTACTCAACCTTAAAATTATGCGCATAATTGTGGGTGGCCATTCTTGACGTGAATGCTGAATGATTAATTATATCTGGCTACAAGTGTGATTAATTAGACTTATAGCCAGATATGGTTTTTGATTAAAAATTCCATAATTCGAATTGAATACCATTTCTTGCTTATATTTGGCTATATATCACCGAATAGTTATATTTGAAGCCATTTATAGCAATGATATGAGAACAATAGTTGGCAGAGAAACAGATATTGAAACACTTCTTGAGCTTTATAAATCAGGTCAATCCGATTTTTTGGCTGTGTATGGACGCCGCAGAGTAGGTAAAACCTTTCTTATTCGGTCGGCTTTCGAAGGGAAGATTACCTTTCATGTCACCGGATTAAGTAATGCCTCCATGATGCAGCAGCTAACGAATTTCAACGTGGCACTTCGAAAAGCAGATCCAGATCAGGCTAATGCACCAGCTAACAATTGGATTTCAGCATTTCAACAATTGATTTTATTCCTTGAGTCTAGTAAGGATGCAAAGAAAGTTGTATTTATCGATGAATTACCTTGGTTCGATACGCCAAAGTCTGGGTTTATATCTGCGTTAGAACATTTTTGGAACAGCTGGGCATCAGGGCGTGATGATATTTTATTGATTGTGTGTGGTTCGGCTGCGTCGTGGATGATTAATAAGTTGATAAACAACAAAGGTGGACTCCACAACCGGGTTACAAAACGGATGAGAATAGTTCCGTTTACATTGCACGAATGCGAGCAATATCTACAGACAAAAAACGCGCTCCTTGACAGATACCAGATTATACAGTTGTACATGGCTTTTGGAGGTATTCCTTTTTACTGGGATGAAGTTAAACCGGGGTTGAGTTCTGTGCAAAATATTGAGAATATATGCTTTAGCGAAAATGGTTTATTACGTACGGAATTCAATAACCTGTTCAAATCGTTGTTTAACAAGCACGAGAAACATTCAGCGATTGTTAATGCGTTGGCACAAAAGGGTATGGGATTGACCCGTGATGAAATTATTGACGAAACAGGGCTCCCCAACGCCGGAAGCACAACACGATTGTTCAATGAGCTGGAGGAGAGTGGGTTCATACTGAAATACAATCCTTTGGGAAAGAAGTCGAGAAACAGTATCTATCAATTGGTTGATTATTATTCGTTGTTTTATCTCAAATTCCTGAAAGATAGCCAACCAAAGGATACCAATCAATGGGTCAATACAATCGACGATCCAAAACACAGGGCATGGAGCGGCTATGCATTCGAACAGGTGTGTCTTTGTCATTTGCGGCAAGTCAAAAATGCCCTTGGTATCAGTGGCGTTTACAGCACATCTTCATCCTGGCGAAGTGCCACGATTAAAAATGGGGCGCAAATTGATTTGGTGATTGACAGACGCGATCATGTGATTAATCTGTGCGAGATGAAATTTTCAATCAATCCGTTTTTGATTGATTCGAAATATGCCGATGAGTTGCGGAACAAGATTGGTGTATTCAAAACAGAGACCAAAACACGAAAATCGGTGTTTCTGACCCTGATTACAACCTACGGACTTCAGTCTAATATCTATTCAGTGGGTCTGGTTCAGAATGATATTTCAATGGATGCGCTTTTCGGGGCGTAGTCCTTTGCTTTTAATACGAATCGATCAAAACCAGGATGATATCCATCACATTGGTTTGGGTAGGACCAGTAATTATCAGACCTCCTTCTTTCTGAAAGAAATGGAAGGAATCAAAGTTTTGAAGGTATTCGTCAATGTCAAGATTTAGTATTTGTCCATTATTGAAAGTTTTAGAATCAACCACGGCACCGGCAGCATTTGTCGGTCCGTCTGAACCATCTGTTCCACCAGATAAAATGGTAATACCTGCATGGTTTTGAAGGAGCTTTGCGCAAAGGAGTGCCAGGTGCTGGTTTCGCCCACCCAGTCCATTACCCGAAATCTTCACAGTTGGTTCTCCTCCATAAAGCAAACATGCTTTCATCCCTTTATTCGCATGTCGCCACCCGATAGCGGTTTCAACTAAAAAATGTGCGATGTCATCCACATTTCCGGAGAGTGTACTCGTTTCAATCTGCGTATAAAAGTTCAGGTTTTCGGCATTCGTTTTTGCTGCCTGAAGTGCCAGTTTATTATTCCCTATTATAAAATTATAAATCTGATTAACAGCCGGATCATCTTTTTTTAAGGTTTCGGGTTGTTTGCCCTGAACCCCTTCATTTATAATCTTCAGAATGGCAGGTGCAACTTTTGAGGATAGGTTGTAGCGTTTGAGGACAGCAATTGCATCGGCAAAGGTAGATTCATCTGGTGCTGTCGGGCCGGAGGCAATCACATCAATCGGATCACCAATTACATCGGATAGGATCAAACAGATAACCATTGCGGGTGAGGCAATTTTAGCCAACTGACCCCCTTTTATCATTGAGAGATGTTTCCTGACGCAATTAATCTCCCCAATGTCTGCACCGCTTTTCAACAGCAAATCGTTCATTGATGCCAGATCAGCCAGTGTGCAATTTTGGGGCACATCAGTTAACAATGCTGATCCTCCACCTGATATTAAACAAATTATCAGGTCATTTTTGTCAGCTTTTTGTGCAAACGAAATAATCCTTTCAGTACCTTTTAGGCCGTTTTCGTCGGGCACGGGATGGCCGGCTTCACTCACTCCAATGTATTGAAGAGGAACCGAATGGCCATACTTGGTTACAATATGCCCTCCTGTTATGGCAGAACCAAGAACTGACTCCAATGCTTTTGCCATCAGAGCACTTGCCTTCCCGGCACCGATCACATAAATGTTTTGAACTGCTGAAAGATCGAATGCCTGATTTGTAATCATTAACTCTTTCTGCGAATAAGTGACTGATTTACTGATCAGCTTATCGGGCTTCACACTTTCAATCCCAGCTAAAAATATTTCAATTGCAATCTGCCGGTTATTCATTCTTATTAAAGGCTTTAGTGAAGTTTTTATACAGGTGAATTATCTTAAAAACAGCGAAAATACCCAAACAGCTCCAAATGCAAATATTCCCATCACCGCCGTTGTAGTTGTCCAGACCCGTAGCGTCGATTTTATTTCCAGATCCGAAAATTTGGTAATCACCCAAAAATAGGAATCATTTGTATGGGAAATGACCATTGAACCGGCACCCATCGCCAACGTAGCAAGCACAATGTCGTAGCTGCCATTCAGGTTCAGCGATGCAAGCATGGGTGAAATAATGGAGGCGGTTGTCATAATTGCTACAGTAGAAGAACCTTGCGCTGTCTTCAGAAAAGAGGCGATCAGAAACGGAACAAATATTCCAAGTCCGGTCGCTGCCAAATAACCACCTGCAACTTCACCAATACCAGTTGCTTTAATCACAGTGCCGAAAATACCACCTGCAGCGGTAATCGCAAGAATGGATCCTGCTTTTTCGATGGAGAGATCGAATAGCTCATTTAATTCTTTTGAATTCACCTTTTTATACAACGAAACTGCAAGCAGAATCCCTATCATCAATGCGATAATGGGTTCTCCTAAAAAGGAAATTGTTTTGGTTAGAGCCCCTTGATCTCCAGGTGCGAGAAGTAAAAATGCCGACCGGCCGCTTAGTAAAAGAACAGGCACAACAATTGGCAACAACGACCGGAAAGCAGAAGGCAATTCAATTGCTTCATTCTCATTTTTTTTGTCTAAGTTGCCAATTGGCAGGGTATTTAGATCCTTTCTCGTGATGAACTTAACCCAAAGAAATCCTGACAATGCAGCTACTGCGGCAACCGGAAGTCCAACCAAGATAAGCTGCCCGATATTGGCCGACATAATGCCGGCAGCAGCAGTGGCACCGGGGTGGGGCGGAATTAAGCAATGGACTGAATACAGACCTGCGGCAAGCACAGAAGCCATAAATACCATCGGTTTACCCGTACTTTCAGTTAATGATTTGTTAATTCCCTGAAGTACAATAAACCCAGAATCGCAGAAAATAGTAATACCAGTAATAAAGCCAGTAGAATGAACAGCCAGGCCTGCGTTTTTCTTCCCCGTCAGCTTTAAAATAGCGTGAGCAATGCTTTTTGTTGCATGCGTTTTATCGAGAATTAACCCAAGAATGATTCCGAAAATAATGATCAATCCTATGGATTTCATCGTATTACCAAATCCGGTTAAAATAGTCGGGACCACATCCTGAAGTGGTAATGTTCCTATCGCGATTAATAAAGAGACAACAAAGATTGAAAGAAAGGTATTGTATTTTAAGACCGAAGAAAATACAACGATGAGCACGAGACCGATCAGTATGGCTATGATAATTAGCATATATGGTGTTTTTTGTCTGGTTACTATCTGGGAGCAGCTTTGCCGGATATTGATAATTGGAATGGTAGCTTTTCATCCAATTAATTCAGTATGACGATAAATGAATAAGCTATGTACTTCATATTTTTATTTGATTATTTATTCCATAAGTCGGGGATCGCTCCATGACCGCGGGCTTTGACGGGTGTCTGATCAACTGGTTTTATCTTTCCTGTATGAATGTCGTATAAACGCTTTGCCGTTTCCATCATTGCTTCTACCTGGTGCTGATAGGGGCGATCCGTAACATCAACCAAACCACAGTTATAGTTTTCACCATCTCGGCGTCCGGTTAAATCCTGGTCGGACCATTGAAACCAGGCAGTTCCTATCAGTCCGGGATGTGAATAAGCGCGCTCGGTATAATACCTGTAGGCGACACCCCGTTCTTCCTGCGAATTCACCTGCCATAACGACTGCGCCATTCCCCTGTCAACAGTGCCGAAATGATATTCGCCGATGATCATTGGCAATCCTGTTCCCGCAAGTATCTGATTCATAAATTCTTTTTTAGGATACAGGTCGTAACAATTGAAACTGAATACATCAAAAATATCCTTGCAAATATCGAGAATTTCCCTACCCGGAACATGCCCGAAACGCATACCAAGATTCAGGTGATTGGGGTCAACTCGTTTTACAGCAGCATTAACCGTTTTGAGAAAAATGCTGAAAGTGCTGTAAATAAATTGCTTCCTGCGTTCCGGTGAATCGCCGTTGGTCAGGTATTTTTTTAATTCCCTTTTGATTGGTTTATCAGAACCATCAAGTATCATTCCGCATAGCCGTTCTTCCTGTTCAAGCCACGATGGTTCGTTGCCGGTGAAATAACCGATTAGCCATGGATTTTCCTTGTAAGGTTCGACAAATGTCTTGCAGGCAGCATCAATCTTGGAGGCAAAATCGGGAGAATAAACATCGGGCAAACCCATTATTCCATCTTCAATCCCAATACCATGCAATTGCAACATGAATGCTTTTTGGTTCAGCTTCGTCACTTCCGGGCTCGACCAGTTGGCAATTGTATTAAGCCCCCATTTATCCATGCGCTTAATAATCATTGATTTTGATTTGGCAGGATATTCATTGCCATATCTGCGGAAAAGGTTCCATGTTCCGAAAGACGCAGAGTTGGGCCTTTCCGGATTTGATCCGATTCCTGTTGGAGGTAATTCCTTATATAAGTTTCTACGTTTGTCGATATTGATAGCGTTACCGCCGCCTCCGGCATTCACACAATCAACACCAACTGACAGAAAAAGGTAACCTTCGGGATCGACAAACCACCAACGGCCATCTATTTTTTCAGTTCGAAAGAA
>JAAFHB010000458.1 GCA_010906965.1 Mariniphaga sp.
GGTGCGTACGATGATCAATAATTTTATCGAGAAAAATACGGATTAATGCGGCGGTCTTCTCTCTCAACTGATTATCAGGCCATATTTTCAGCAAGTTCGTATAGGGTTCAAGAATATGAAGATGCGTGTTCATCGATTTGGGTTCGTTGGCATCTTTGGGGCTCAGCCTGAAATCTTCGAGTGCACTCCAGTCATTTGCAAAAGCTTCGAAGTAACCACCTTTATCGGCATCGAAGCTGTGTTTTTCGATCAATTCAAACAATGAAATGGCCGATTCGAGTGCCTTTGGATTATTGCTCGCCTTGTAATATTCCGAGTAACCATAAATTCCGAATCCCTGCGCATAGATTTGTTTTCGGCCGTTCAGTACGTCTCCTTTTTGGTTGAGTTCCCAGAACAATCCGCCAAATTGTTTGTCGCTGAAATATTGGGTGATATACTGGTAAGCCCTGTCAGCCAAAGCAAGATATTCAGGATTGTGCGTAAAATTATAAGCTGCTGAAAACGTCCAGAGAATCCGGGCATTCAGTACGGCCCCTTTGGATGCCCCGTTTATTTGCCTGTTACAATGGTCGCGCCTGCCCACAAAACCACCAAACTCATTGTCTAAGCAGAAGTCTGTCCAGTACTTTAAGATGTGCTCCAGTTCCTGGGCAAGTTCATCCTTCATTTTCCCCTGATCATGTGTCATAATTCGGAACTAAAGTCGATATTTTTATCAATTAGCTCGTTAATGGTTTGAACGGATGCTGCGGACCTGAACTTATCCTGCGGTGTGTTGATGCAGTAATCTACCAGTTGATCAACAGTAGATGTCGCGACATGCATGCGGGTATCTGATGAAGCATAGTAAATAAAGACCTCACCATTCTCATCTTCAATCCAGCCATTCGTAAACACAACATTCGAGACATCCCCGACACGCTCTTCGCCAAGTGGCCCAATAAAATGGCCGGCTGGTTTGTGAATTACTTTCGTGGGATCGTCGATGGCTGTCATAAACAGGTAAAGTGTATAACGAAGTCCGGCAGCGGTGTTCCGAACCCCGTGCGCAAGATTTAACCACCCTTTTGCTGTTTTAATCGGAGCCGGTCCCTGACCGTTTTTCACTTCATAGATCGTGTGATAGACTTTGGCATCCAAAATCTTCTCATGTTTAACTTCGGCATTTTCGATGGTGTCCGAAAGTCCGAATGCAATTCCGCCCCCTTTGCCTGTGTCGATGAAACCATCCTGTGGACGTGTAAAAAAGGCATATTTCCCTTCTATAAACCAAGGGTGTAGCACCACATTCCGCTGTTGTCCACCGTAGGTAATCAGATCGGGAAGGCGCTCCCAATTGATGAAATCTTTTGTCCGGGCAATTCCCGCTGCGGCAACAGCACTGCTTGTGTCACCGGCAGGAGCATTCGGGTCTTTCCTCTCCGTGCAAAATACGCCATATACATACCCGTCCTCATGGATCGTAACGCGCATATCATAAAGGTTTGTATCAGGTGTTTCCGTTTCCGGCATCGTGATAGGTCGTTCCCAGAACCTGAAATTATCAATTCCGTTGGGACTTTCGGCAACAGCAAAAAACGATTTCCGGTCGTTTCCTTCAACCCTGACAATCAACAAATACTTTCCGTTCCACTTTACCGCACCTGAATTAAAAGTTGCATTAAATCCAATCCGTTCCATGCAATAGGGATTTGTTTCCGGATTCAGATCATAACGCCAATGGATTGGAATATGGTTCCGCGTTAAAACCGGGTATTTAAAACGGCTGTAAATGCCATTCGTGCTGAAACACTTTTCATTTTTTCTGGTCAGTAATGCTTCACTTTCATTACGAATGATTGCAATGCGATTCTGAAATAACTCGTCATTCATGATTTAATTATTTTAAATATTGTCAGTTTAATTCAGCTTAGTCTGATGTGTGCAAACTTAAACAGCAAAATGCCCAAATTATAATAGTATCTTATCTAATAATTGTACTTTCTGATCAGCATTAAGAATGTAGTAGGTATTTACTTTTGGTTTTGTTACATTTTTGTCTGAGAGGAATTCTTTTATGCAAAATTTGAGCCTCGTCATAGAACCAGATATTTCAATTGAAAGGTTTCATTCAATAAAAGTCATATTTCAATCTTTTTTTTAATACTATTACACCAAATTTCGAATATAGTAGTACTTTTAGTGTTCACTAAACACTAAATAACTTTATTTCCGGCAATTCAAATGCGTTGACCTTCATTGTAAATCTGTTTGAATTTCAGAATTTTAAAACAACTTAAATATGAAAGATCCAATCCACAGAGAGATAACACTGCTCAGCGACAACGACTGTTTCATGGTTTTTGACCGGTACAAGTCGGAGTTCAGTTTTCCTGTTCATTTTCATCCTGAATATGAAATCAACTATATTTCGAACGCAAAAGGGGCAAAAAGGATTGTTGGCGATCATATTGATGAGATTGAGGATCTTGAATTGGTGCTTATCGGACCTAATGTTTTCCATTGCTGGGAGGATTATCACAACACCGAAAAGCAAATTCACGAAATCACGATACAGTTTCCGGCCGATCTGATCGGAGAGAATCTGCTCAATAAAAATGTTTATAAGCCTATTAAAGAATTATTTCAACACGCTCAGCGTGGGATCGCTTTCTCAAGATCAACAATTAAGCAAGTTGAAGACAAACTATTTACAATTAGCAAGAAAAGTGGATTTGATTCCATCCTCGAATTGCAGTCTTTAC
>JAAFHB010000459.1 GCA_010906965.1 Mariniphaga sp.
AGCGACTCAATCTACGCAGAACGGGTTCAGGGGAAAATTAGCAATTCTTAATTGGAGCAGAATTTATCAAAAAATAAGCACCTGAGTAGTTACTAACTTTTTCAACCGGTGAGCATCAAACCCGGTGAGTAACATGTTGTATACAAAAAGCAGGTCGATTTTACCGGTTTTGAAATCTGTTACCTGATTCTTGCGGTCATCTTTAGAACCGATGTCATGCAGGATCAGCGAAGCGGTCAGGTTTTTGTTGTGATCCTTTTTGAAATTTCCGTATTCGACTGTGGGCTCTGCTGCTGCCAGATACGGTTCAACTGTTTCATATACTTTCTGTCCGGGATTGTACTTGCTGACAAAGATTTCAAATAGTTTGCGGGCCTGATCAGCGCTGTCACATACTACCATCGCACCAATGGTGTGATCGCCAAAACGAATCCTACTTTTCAGAAAATCCTGAACAATGTAATCGAGCATCGGTTCAACGAATTTTTCGTGCGCATAAATAATTCGTCTGTCTACCGCGCCTTTCAGAATCTCAACATCTTTCAGGGCTTGTTCCAGCTGAATTTTGTAACTTGTTTCAATGCCTTCACGAATGAGCCTTAAAGTGTAACCATCGGCAATGGAGGCATTGTAATAGTATTTGTGGATGTAATCGCCGAAGATTGCCCTGGATGTTCTGTCTTTTCCGATCAAAGGAGTTCCGGTTAAACCAATGAGGATGGCGTTTCTGTCGGAATTAAACAGGTTGGCCAGAAAGCTTCCGGTTGGATTGTAACTGCGGTGTACTTCATCCAGAAAATATATCCGTTGCGAGTTGATGTCATAATCATTGGATCGCAAAACATCGGTATCGTCTTTAAACTTCTGAATATTCACCACTGTAATTTCACGCTTTCCGGTTAAATTATGAATGGCTTTCCGTTCTTTAAAGTTTCTGAGCAATTCGTCTTTCGAATTGACGGTATGCACAATTAAACCACGGCTTATAAATTCTGTTTTAGCCTGGTTCATAAGGTCGATACGATCAACTATGAAATAGAATTTGGGTACAATGGATTTCTTCTGGAAGTAGTCAGTCAGGTATTGTACATTGTAGAATGCCAGGGCTGTTTTCCCACTGCCCTGTGTATGCCAGATGATGCCTCTCTTGATTCCTTTTTCAAGTGTTTGCTCAATGGCTTTGGTAGCAAACAACTGCGGATAACGCATGATGTGCTTTTCCAGACTTGTTTCACTGTTCACATAAGCAAAACAATATTTCAGAAGCATCGACAAACGGTCCATGCTGAAAAGTGATGTCAGAATGCGGTTTGTTGGCGAATTTGAATCTTTATTGGTAATAAATTCGGGTGAGAATTTGATGGATGACAGATTGTTATCCTTTAGCACAAAGTTTTCCAGTTCCTCGTCTTCAAGTTTCAACAAGGTTGCAAGATCAAACTGTTCCTCTTCCCAGAAACAATTAAAGTTTGCAGTAGAAGTGGAGGTAGATGAATAGAATGCGCCCTGAATAGGCTCAACTGAATCCATGTCGTACTCCATATTGTTGGAGAAGACCATTAATTGAGATACATTGACAAATTTCCGGAATTTCTTATTTTTGAAACGAACATTGATCCGATCTCTTTCAGCCAGAATCCCTTCCTGGTTGTTGGGCTTTTTTACTTCAACGAAAGCCAGGGGCATTCCATTAATGAGTATGGTTATATCCGGTCGGAATTCATCATCACCGTTTTTGTAAGTCAGCTCGGTAACAACATGAAAAGAATTGTTTTTGGCAAAGTTTTCAGGAGAACTAAAATCAATCAGCTTAATACCAGACGTTGCAGTCAGCATCTCAAAAAATGCCTGACCAAGATCTTCGTTTTCCAGCGCCAGAGAAACATCCTCAAAAACCCGTTTGACATCACCCGGTTCCAACTCCTTATTAATCCGAACAATACTTTCAGAAAAAATGTCGGTAAAAATATTGGTGCTTAAATCCCATTTTGACTTTGACAGTGAAACATATTGGTATCCCAAACGGCATAAATGCAGGATTGCCGGGATTTTTACGCGGGTGTTTTCGTTAAAGGACATTAGAAATGAGGTCTGATTAAATTAATCTGAAAAATACACATTATTATTCAATAGGATTGAATTTTATAAGCTTTTTTGCTTTAATGTTGAATCTGCTTTGTATTAAACGTTTTAAAGCATTCAGACAACATGAATGCACAGTATTTTATTCTTTTAAAAATTGAAATTTCTAAGGCTATTATAAATATTGATTATTGCAGTACAAATGGCCATAGAAAAAGCCCCTTTCGAGGCTTTTTCTGAAATTCGGTAAACGGAATGTGTGTGCAAAAGTTCATTCGGGAATGTAAGCAATAAATCAGTTAATTAACCGACACACCTATACTCTCTTCCTGCAACATTAGTCGAAATTATGACGATCATTATGCTTTCGATTGCTTAACAACCTTATAGATCTCGAACCAGAGAATACTCAGAAATCCGGCACCCACACAAATGATCGATTCGGTAAAAGAGATTTTATCAAATTGAAATAAATTGAGCAAAAACGGCACATTCAGAATCAATGCCAGGAAAAAAGCAGCACCACCTGCAACCCATTTCACCGTACTATTTCGAGTTGCCAGGATCTGAAATATGTTTCGCGACCACGACCTGTTCGATAGAATGACTGCAATATTAGACGCAATCAATGTTGTGAAAGCCAG
>JAAFHB010000460.1 GCA_010906965.1 Mariniphaga sp.
TGAATAAATTTGACATTTACGAAGTTGTGACTCAGAAAATCATTGACAGGCTCGAGGAAGGTGTGGTACCGTGGCAGATGCCCTGGAGAACAACAAGCGGGATGCCGCGCAACCTGGTCACTAATCGAAATTACAACGGCATCAACTTCTGGATGCTCCTGTGCAATCCGTTTCCAACTCCGTTTTACATGACATTCGAACAGGCCAAAGCGTTGAACGGAAACATCAGAAAAGGTGAAAAATCAACGATGGTGGTATTCTGGAAATTGCTGGAATCGGTTGAGAAAAACGGGGATATCAAAAAGACGCCATTCCTTCGTTACTACAATGTTTTCAACCTCTCACAAACCGAAGGTATTGATCTGACCAAGGTTCCGCCAACAGAAGCTTTTGACCATGATTTCAATTCAATTGGAGCAGCTGAAGCAATTATCCATAACTGGAAAGCCTGTCCGAAGATTGTGCACGGTGAATCACACGCTTACTACTCACCGGTAACTGATACGGTTGGAATGCCCGATCCACGGACCTTCTTTCACGATGAGCAGTACTACTCCACGCTGTACCATGAGGCAATCCATTGTTGCGGGCATAAATCAAGGCTTGGACGGCACGAAAAAATAAAAGACCATCAGTTTGGTTCTCAAGATTATAGCCAAGAAGAATTATGCGCCGAGATGGGTGCAGCATACCTGTGTGGAATCACGGGTATTGAACAGGAAACCATACAGAACAATGCAGCCTACATCAAAAGCTGGATAAGAACCTTCAATGATGACCCCAAAGTGCTTGTGATGGCAGCCGCCCAGGCACAGAAATCAGTTGACTTTATCCTGGGAAACCGTCAGGAACAAGAGCCTTGACAACCAGAAAGAATAAATCAAAGGGACTTCGTCAGGAGGTCTCTTTTTTTGTTCGTTATTTTATATGGATAATTTTGAGCGGAAAAGTTTTTCATCCGCAGAAATAAAATTTGTCCGGCATGGTTTACATTTTAATTTTATTTTATATTTTTGTAAACCTTAAATACAAAAGATATGAAAGACATCATTGCAAAAAGAATCAAGTCCGCGAGAACCTTAGCCGGTTTATCTTTGCGCGAATTGTCTCAGAAAATGGAGGGCATTGTCAGTCATACTGCAATTACCAAGTACGAAAACGGGATTATGATGCCCGACAGCAAAGTTCTTCTGGCGCTATCGGCTGCATTAAATGTCAAAGCAGATTATTTCCTTCGACCTTATACTGTTAATATTGATAGTATCGAATTTCGTAAAAAAAGCAAATTGCCGGTTAAGGAGGTGAAAGCCATAAAAGAAGAAGTTACCGACAGTATTTCAAAATATATAGAGCTGGAGCAATTTCTTAATCTGTCTTCCGATTTCAATAACCCGCTTCGAAATCTGAACATCCAGACTGCCGAGGATGTTGAAAATGCGGTAAATCAGCTTCTTACCGAATGGAGGATTGGTTTTAATGCGTTGCCAAACGTTATTGAACTACTTGAAGACAAAGAAATTAAGGTAATTGAATTGGATGTAAACGAACATTTCGATGGTCTTTCGGGTTGGGCAAATAGTACCATCCCTCTCATTGTAATCAACAAAAACTTTCCCATCGAAAGGAAACGCTTTACGGCGTTACACGAATTAGCGCACTTATTGCTGACCTTCAGCAGTACCCTTGAACCAAAGATCGTAGAAAGATTATGCCATCGGTTTGCCGGAGCGATGTTAATGCCTAAAGAAACCTTTCTGACTGAAATAGGCAAGCACCGGAGTAATATCAGTTTATCTGAGCTAATAAATATTAAAGAATCCTTTGGTATTTCTATTCAGGCAATCATGGCCCGTGCGAAAGACTTAGGGGTAATTAGTGAAGATCAATTTATTAATTATCGGATATGGGTTAATAAAAGCGAGGTTAATAAAAGAGAAATTGGTATGGGACAATTTATTGGCAGAGAACATTCATCACGCTTTAAACAACTATTGTATCGCGCTACTTCCGAAGAGGTGATCTCAATGAGTAAAGCTGCCAATCTGGCAAATCAAAAATTAGCCACCTTTCGTGATGAATTTATAGCAATATGATTATAGTTGTAAACGACGCCAATGTATTGATTGATATAGTGAAGCTTCAACTATTGCCTCAATTTTTCGACCTGGATTTGGAGTTTCATACCACCAGCTTAATCTTAAACGAATTGCATTCAGAACAAGTTGAACAACTTCAGAAATATATCAATTGTAGTCTTTTAAATGTTAATGAACTTTCAGCAGACGAGTTGATGGAAATTGTAACCCTGCAGACAGAACGGCCGCAGCTCTCCGAGCAAGACTGCTCTGCAATTGTCTGTGCAAGAAGAATCAGCGGCGAAATACTCACATCTGACAATAATCTCCGAAAGTTTGCTGCAATAAAGGGCGTATCAGTTAAAGGCCACCTATGGATATTTGATCTGCTGGTAGCACAAAACCTTATTTCAGCTGCTGTTGCCATCGATAAATTGGCTGAGTTAAGGGAGATAATAAATCCAAGGTTAGGTTTGCCGAAAGCTGAATGTGAAAATAGAATTACCGTTTGGAAGACTTTGGTAATTTGACTTACTATAGATGAGCAGGATACCGCCTTATGCAGATCAGAAAAAGTTTCGAAAGGGGCTTTTTTTGTGGTCGTAGAATTTGAACCCTGTTGA
>JAAFHB010000461.1 GCA_010906965.1 Mariniphaga sp.
ATCGTACCGAAGCATGGGACTTCATAGTTGCAGGTGGTTCATTATACAACAACCTCGATTATTCATTTACGACCAGCCATCCCGATGGAAGTTTCGTAGTGGCTAAAGGTCAGCCGGGAGGCGGTGGTGTGGCCTTGCGAACCCAGCTTCAAATTTTAAAATCAACAATAGATGAGCTCGACTTTATTCGCATGAAACCTTCAAACGCTATCTTTAGAAGCTCTTTACCGGGTTCCGCTATATTAAGGGCACTGGCTAATGAAGGTCAGCAATATCTTATCTATCTAAATAATGCTCAATCGGAAAATACAAATTATTCACTTAGGTACAACGGTTTCCTGATGGCACCTCAATCTGGTAAATATCTGATCTATACAGTTTCCGACGATGGCGTAAAACTTTATCTTAATGAGAAGTTATTGATAAGCAACTGGACAGATCATGGTACTACTACTGATTCTGTTTTTGTTGACCTAAAAGCAGGAGAGAAACTTCCGATAATTGTTGAATTTTATCAGGCAGGGGGTGGAGCTGAACTATCCTTGATGTGGAGTAAAAATGGCAATAAAGCCGAAAATGTGCCACTTTCGGCACTCATTGCGCCTGATGGCAAAACACCCGGATTAATGGTGGAGAAATTTGCCGACAAGGAATTGAAACGTAAGGTTGGTGAATTGGTGGTTTCAAAAATCGACGCAACAGGGATAGCAACCAAGGATCATCAAAAAAACGACTTTTTTGAATTCTCTATCGACCTTCCGGCAGGAAATTACTCCGCTGAGTGGATTGACCCTGTGTCGGGAAAAAGAAATCCCTTTCCTGTTAACGGACATTCAGGGGGAATTTACAATCTAAAGACTCCGATTCTTTCCGAAGATATGGTACTGATAATCAGAAAAATATAATTTAGTATTTAATTTAATCCCTGCAACAAATGAAACTGAAGGTTATTATTATTTCTTTGATCGGATTGAGCATGCTGATTTTTAACCTAAAAACCGGTGCACAAAATTCCGACCATTATGGTGAGGGAATTACCTCTTTAACACCTTCCAAATCCATTTATTTTGATTGGATTAACCGTAACTGGTATGGTTCGAACGAAAAAAAGATTGAGGCAAACCTTCAGTTTTTTAAATGGCTGCACTATGAATATGGAATGAAGCTTGATATTTACCTGATGGATGCCGGTGACATTGATCAGGGACCAAATTGTGCACAATCATTCGGTTTACCTACCTATGGCTCCCTGGAAACCGAACATTTCAAAAGACGGTTCCCCAATGGATTCGATCCGTTGGTGAAGCTTGCCAAATCGTTCGATTGCCGACTTGGAGTTTGGCTTGGTCCGGATGGTTATGGAAAAACGGAAGCTGATGCCATGAAACGCAAGGAAATGTTAGTGAAATTCTGCAAAGATTATCATTTTGCGCTGTTCAAGTTCGATGCCTGCTGCTCCGATTTAAGTCCGGAGAATCAGAAATATTTTATCGAAACGATGCAGGAGTGCCGCAAATATTCACCAGATCTGATCATTCTAAACCACCGGATTACCCTGAATGAGGAAGCAAGGAAATTGACTACAACTTTTCTGTGGGAAGGACGTGAAACCTGCGTGGATGTGAACATTACAAATGAGAATGTAGCTCCACACCACCGTGAAGGAAATCTCTTGCGCGGATTGCCACCTCAATTGAATCGCTTAACCGAAGACCACGGTGTTTGCCTGTCAACAGGTCTCAATTTCTGGGACGATGATCTGATTCTTCAGGCCTTTAACCGGAACCTGATTATGTCGCCCGAAATATATGGAAGTCCTTTTTTATTGAGCGACAATGAGTTGCCCCAATTGGCCCGGATTTATAATATTCACCGTTTGTACAATGCTATTCTGGTGAATGGCATGCAACTTCCGGAAGAAAAATATGGAAAATTTGCCGTTTCGCGTGGCGACAGTTCAACCCGTTTAATTACGCTGCGAAATCTTACCTGGCAGCCTGTTCAAATACCTGTTCAGCTTGATAAGTCAATTGGTTTGTCTGGTAACGGCGATATCGAAGTCTTACAATACCATCCTACCGAAAATTTTCTGGGTAACTTTAAAGCGGGGGAAACAGTCCAAGTGACCGTTTTGCCTTTTCGTTCCTGTCTGATAAAAGTTTCTTCAAAACCAAATCCGGAATGCCTGATAAAAGGTGTCAATTATCATGTAACGAAGAACATAACCGGAAAGCCCGTTCGGATCAGTTTGATGGGATTGCAGGGAGAGAAAGTCACTTTTTCGATAACCGAAAATCATCGAAAATTTCAGAAAGCTAGTATTGAAGGGAAAGACGTTTCTTCGCTCCTGAAAAGTAATCCGATTTCATTCACCTTTCCAGGTCAGAAACGAGCTTTGAACTATCTAACTAAAATGGGTAATCCGCAACTTGAAAAGCTTCCTGAAAATCCGTTGAAATATATGGAGACTTGCCTCTTCGCGACCGATAATAATGCGCTCGAAGTTCGGGAACTCAACAGGTCGGGCAAAACCAAATACCCGCTGGTTCAGGAATGCCGTGATCAGTTTTTCAATGATACCATCTTTTCAAATGAAGGCATTTGGGATAAACTGGCTTTTGATGGCAACCTGGCAACATCGTTTAAAGTGAGGCGATATGAGTACCTGAATATGAAAGAGAACAATGGAGCTTTCAG
>JAAFHB010000462.1 GCA_010906965.1 Mariniphaga sp.
GTTGGTTCAGATTGCCTTTGCCGGACTCGAAAAGATTGAAGGACTTCATATTCTGGCGAACAATATCCGAAAACGATTGGGTATCATCTCTTTTTACATGGATCATCTCCATTTTAATCTCGCTGTAAAACTGTTAAATGATAAATTCGGCATTCAGGTGCGCGGCGGATGTGCCTGCGCCGGAACTTATGGCCACTTCCTTTTGGATGTGAGCCACGACGAGTCAAACCAAATCACACAACAAATCAATTTCGGCGATCTTTCGCAAAAACCGGGTTGGATAAGACTTTCACTTCATCCAACCATGACTAATGATGAACTCCATTTTATTATTGACGCGGTACAGCAAGTTCAGAAAAATCACACCGAATGGGGAAAAGATTACACCTACAATCATAAAACCAACGAATTCAGACATTTAAAAGAACCGGAAGACAAAACAGAATTGGTGACGAAGTGGTTTGATTTGGAGTAACCCAACGAAATTTAATAAATTTGCAATCCGGCAATAATAAGAATATACCATTTCAATAAAACCAGATAGCTTTCATTTATGAAAACCATCCTCCAACTTTTACTATTCGCAATCTTGAAAACGGGGAATTGAAAAACTATTACCTGCAAGGACTGGAAAGTAAAAATGAAAACTATTTCAGGGGAATGTACCTCCGTCTGATCAGAACGCTCGATTATCTTACAGTCAACCTGAATGGGATGGAAAGCGAATTATCGTAATCGGTGAAAGTCAGGGCGGAGGACAGACATTGATTGCAGCAGGTCTCGACAATCGGGTAAGTAAGGTTGTTGCAACGGTACCTGCAATGTGCGACTGAGTTGGAACGCTGGTCGGCCGGAAAGGCGGTTGGCCACAAACATTCGAAGCCAAAGGTGACATGAATAAAATACTGTCCACACTTCCCTATTTCGATGCAGCCCATATGCGGAAAGGCTCAAAAGCAACCATTCTGGCAGAAATCGGCTTAATCGACGTAACATGTCCCTCAACATCGGTCTATGCGGCAGTCAATCAAGCGAAAGGCAAGAAAATAATTTTTGTTGTACCGTACCGTCAACATCATTCTCCTTCAAATTATCAGAAAGAATTTTGGGAAAAAAGTGTCTATAAACCAAGGGAAGCGTTTATCAGCGAATACCTGAAATAACAATTCACTTATCAAATAACGAACAGGCTGCCAGTAGCCAGTTGCCTTAATCGAATATTATCGGGTCCTCTATTTGATTCTCCCTTTCTTCAGGAACATGGACAATGCCTTTTTGAAATCGACGGATGATCCGATTTTACAGAAGTTTTCAGGAAGCTTTGGCTGCTCCTGTTTAACCTGCCATCCACTCACTAACACGGCTTTATCAGGAAATGACTTTTTCAATCTTTTGATTTTTTCTGCCAAAACTCCGGTACCTGGTGATGTAACAAAAGAGGTGAAAATCAGCTGCACGGGACGGATCTCATCAACTCGGATAATATCACGGAAAGGAACAGAAGATCCGAGATACAGCACTTCAAAATCGGCTTTTCGGGCCAGGTAATTGTAATAGAGCAATCCAATTTCGTGAAACTCCCCTTCGGGAAGATAAAATAAAATCCTCGGATGAGTACCCTCGGTTTTTATGCCTTCGTGATCAATAGCAGCAATTAGCTTTTGCCGGATCAGGCTCGTGATAAAGTGTTCCTGTGCAGGGCATACCGTACCTGCCAGCCACAAAACACCTATTTTTTCCAAAAATGGGAACAGCAACTGCTCAACTGTTTTTTCAAACCCCAGGTCCTCAACCGATTTATCAAATACGCGATTAAAACGAGACTCATCAATTTCGAGCATGGCCATAGCCAGACCTTCTGTCAGGGTAGTGAGTGATGGAATATTATCGTTCAATTGAGACATAATGGCCCCGATCTGTTGATCAGCAAGCAGAGCGATTTTGGAAATTTTATATCCATTCTGATTCAAAACAGAGACATTCATCAACTTAACAAGGTCATTGTCGGAATAATATCGAATATTAGTATCTGTTCGCCGAGGTTCAATCAGATGATATCGTTGTTCCCATATCCGTATTGTATGAGCCTTGATTCCTGATAACTTCTCTAAATCCTTTATTGAATAAGTTGACATATCCGAAAGACTTAATTAAAAACATATTTTATAAATGCAACTGACTAAAATATACCAAACCCAATTTAGACTTAGCGGATCAAAGTGATCGTTTATATAAACATCACTAAATTAGTCAATAAAAAAACATATTCCACAAATCAAATTAAAAACTTTAAGTTAGGATGGGAATGTAAAGAAACCCAATAAATATCAAAATATTCCCCGAAGAAAAATTAATTCATAAAACCTTATTATTCTGATATTTAAAACAGCATAAATGATTTTTATGACCAAATTTCTCCGGGGAATCGCTCAAGTATTAATTGGACTATATATTAAGGAACAATGACTTTATTGATTACATGAACCACACCATTTTTACCCTGCACATCAGCTTTAATAACATTTATGGAACCATTAATGGTAACCCCGCTGCTGCTCACCACAACATTCAGTGATTTAGCTGTATTTAATGTCGGGACTGTTCCCGAAACCAGGTTTCCAGACTGAACATTTCCGCTGACAACATGTGCCAATAGAATTGGGGTAAGTGCCTCTTTGCTTAATGCGCTTATACCG
>JAAFHB010000463.1 GCA_010906965.1 Mariniphaga sp.
GATAAACGGCTGTTGAAAAGGGTGAAATCCAAACCAACATTGTAATTGATCGCTTTTTCCCATTTCAAATCTGGATTTGGGTTATTGGCAGGACCGAAGACTTTTAACCATGCACCTTCAGCCAAATATCTTCCGGCACCACTGTATGTTGCAGGAGAAGTATATCTGTCGAAACCTTCACGGCCAGCTACACCAAATCCTGCACGTAATTTCAGGTCATTTACAAAAGTGGCCGATTTCATGAAGTCCATTTTTGAAATACGCCAACCAGCTGATACTGCTGGAAATAAACCAAATTTGTTATTTGTACCGAACTTTGAAGAACCTTCATAACGCAGGGAAGCTGATAGAAGATAAAGGTCGTTAAAACTATAGTTTACACGTCCAAAAACGGCAGCAAGCTGATTCTTACCTTTCCATGAGTTCATATCAGCTTTACCATCTTTCAGGTAAAGGCCTTCTCCCAAAGCGTTGTAAGTTAATGCGTCGGATGGGAAGTCGAAGTTTTTAGCCCATAAGCCGCTGTTCGTAAAATCTTGGTAGGAGTAGCCTGCCAATAATTTGAATTTATGTTCATCTATGTCTAAAGAATAGTTTGTTGTCCATTCGAAAGTGCGGTCGTTCCATTTTTCGTATCTGCGTTCTGCACGTCCCCGGCGGTTGGCGTCGCGTGATTCGGCTGAAGTACTGGGACTGAAAATATTATCGTCCTTATCAGTAGTTTGCTGGGCGATCATGATCTGTGTATTCAGATTATTCAGAATGTTAAACTTAAAAGTAAGGTCAGCATTCAAGAATTTACGTTCTGCACCATTTTGGTCAAGATTTAGTTTTGCAACCGGATTGTAGGTGTCGTATCCATAAGGGAGAAAGTATTTATTCGGATCTATAGGATCGTAAACCGGCATGGTTGGATTTAATTGCATGGCCTGATTGAACGCTCCGTAATCGGTATATTTTTCCTTGGTATAACGGTTTGCTACGTTCCCGATAAATTCGAATTTGCCATCCAGTGCTTTTTGACTGAAATTTATTCGGACACCATATTCTTCACGTCCTGAGGCGATATCAATTCCATCTGCCTTGCGATAGTTGACAGAGGCTCTGTAACTTGTGTTTTGAGTTCCTGAGGAAACCGAAAGGAATTGATTGTTTTCGATAGGCGTTTTGCGAATCAGTTCACTGTACCAATCGGTACGTGCGCCAAGATCAGCGTCTCTTTTCTTTTCAAGAAATTCGTCAGCTGTGAGAATTTCCGGTTTGCGGGCAACAGACATTGTTGAGACGTAACTATCGTAAACTACGCTAATCTTATCTGCATTGCGTGTTCCTTTTTTTGTTGTCACGATAATTACCCCATTTGCTCCACGTGTACCATAAATTGCTGCTGAAGAAGCATCCTTTAGAACAGAAATGGATTCAATATCCTGTTGAACAATTGTTGACAAATCGCCACCGGGAACACCATCGATAACAACAAGCGGACCTGTTCCAGCTTTGATCGAAGACGCACCACGTATTTGAAGACTGACACCAGCATTGGGATCGGAAGGTGCCGATGATGACACCGATAATCCAGCTACCTTACCGTTAATAACTTGCATCGCATTGTTTGCTGATCCTTCCAGAAAGTCTTTGCTTGAAACGCTTGTAATCGAACTGGTCAACTCCTTTTTCTGTAAAGAGCCATATCCAATTACCACCACTTCGTCAAGACCGAAAGTCTCATCAAGTAAAACAATCGTAAATGTTGTTTTAGTCCCGACTTCAATTTCCTGCGATTTCATTCCTACAAAAGAGATGACAATTATTTTCGAATCGGTAGGTAACTTAAGTGAAAAAATACCATCATTTGAAGTATTTACGCCGGTTGTTGTGCCTTTGACTACAATTGTTGCGCCTGGTATTGCAAGTCCTTTAGCATCTTTTACTGTGCCAGAAATACTTCTGGAGGCCTGTTGCTCGCCTCCCATATCGGTTGACTGGGGTTTTATTGTATCTTTCACTGAAACACCACTTTGATCAGGCGCCAAACCAATATTTCTCCCGAATCTTCCATTTGCTAAACCCGGTTTTGGCGGAAATAGAAAAACCAGGGTTAAGCTCAAAATAAGAAACATTTGTAGCTGGGATTTCCCTGACGGAACTTCCTTTTTTTTGAATAATCTACTCATAAATTTGATCGACTTTAATAATAATTAACATTCACTTTTAAGGTTATCCTACCGGATTCAATCCTTTTTAATTACTCTTACTGTGATAATTTTCGCAAATCTAATACCTTAGTTCGATCAGATTCTTACACAATTCTGTATAAATTTTATATAATTCACACATTTTAAAAATATGTGAGTATTATGACTATGTTATATAAATAATTCAGAAAGTCGGCTATTAATCCTTAAAATATTGTTGTAATGCAAAATTTGAGAGTTGCAAATTAAGTTTAGTCAATTCGTTTTATTTGTCAATTCAATAGAGTTAATGCATACATAATCAGACATATGAATAAATTATTATTCTGTATAGTATTTTTCACAAATAAAAGGCTGTATTTGTAATTTCCTACTTTAAAGACCAGATACCTTTAATATGAAAGAGGGTGCTCCAATTATCGGAACACCCTCTTTTCATTATCTCAATTTACTGTTAATCTTTTTATTTGGTGGCTGGAACCTCCTTTTTATCGGGATACA
>JAAFHB010000070.1 GCA_010906965.1 Mariniphaga sp.
ACCTCCAGGCCGGAAATCCAGCTCCGGTTGTTGACTTACTCGACCCAAAATATCCGAAAGGAAGAATTTTTCTCTTTTACAATACAGGTAATAACCATGAAGGGGAGGTTCGGAAGGGAAATGGACTCCGTGAGGTTTGGTACAAATGAGGTATTTTCTTCAAAATTCAAAAGTTCATTGATCTTTGTTTTCATTCAATTTATTAAATTTGTAGGATTGATTACCAAAGTTACTACTCACCTTAATATTACAGTTATGAAGAACAGCGCTTCGAAACCCATGAGCCGCAGAGGATTCATAGGTAGTTCCACACTTGCATCGGCCGGTTTTATGATTGTTCCTGCTCATGCAGTTTCAGGATTAGGGCATACTGCCCCAAGTGATAAACTAAACATCGCCGGTGTTGGCATTGCGGGAATGGGCAGAGGTAATCTGGCCAATGTCGCAAAGACTGAAAATATCGTTGCGCTGTGTGATGTCGACTGGGGAGAGGCGTCAGCAAAAGTCTTTAAAACTTACCCTGGTGCAAAGCAGTACAAAGATTTCCGGATTATGCTGGATAGCCAGAAAGACATTGATGCATTGGTCATTGCCACGCCAGACCACACCCATGCAGTGATCAGTCTGGAAGCAATGAAACGTGGCAAACATGTTTTCACACAAAAACCACTTACCCACACGGTTCATGAGGCAAGAGTGCTGGCAAAAGCGGCAAAAGAATATAAGGTGGCAACCCAAATGGGAAATCAGGGCCAGGCCGGTGAAGGAACACGTCGGCTCCGGGAGATGATCTGGGATGGCGTTATCGGGCCCATCCGCGAGGTGCATGTTTGGACCGACCGCCCCAATAATGGTCTGCTAAAAACATATTGGCCTCAGGGAGTTGACCGCCCTACTGAAACGCCTCCGGTTCCTGCAGACCTTGACTGGAATCTTTTTGTCGGTCCCAGCCCGATGCGGCCATACAACCCGGCCTATCATCCGTTTAAGTGGCGTGGCTGGTGGGACTTTGGTACCGGTGCTCTTGGTGACATTGGCTGTCATTCATTGGATCCAATCTTCCGCGCGCTCAAACTAAAATATCCAACAAGTCTGCAGGCAGTTTCTACCCTGGTCAATCAAGAGACCTATCCATCAGGCTCGATGGTTCGCTATGAATTTCCGGCGCGTGAAAATATGCCACCAGTGACATTGACCTGGTATGATGGCGGTCTTCGGCCTATGCGAATACCTGAACTCGACGAAGGTATGCAAATGGGTTCGGGAGGAACACTCTTCATCGGCGATAAAGGGAAAATTCTTGATGATAAAATTCTTCCGAAGTCGTTACGGGAATCTTATAAAACCCCTACTCCTTACCTGCCCGCTTCTCCGGGACACGAAGAGGAATGGATATTAGCGTGTAAAGGCGGAGTTCCGGCAGGTTCTGACTTTGAGTGGGCAGGACCGCTTACGGAAACCGTATTATTGGGGAACATTGCGCTTCGCAGGGAGTTAAAGGAAAAACTGAGCGGGCAGGCCTTAAACTGGGACCCGGACAAATTTGGTTTTCCGAATCTGCCTGAAGCTGACCAATTTCTGCATTACGAATACAGAAATGGGTGGAAACTATAATACAATCATTTTAATCCAATCGATAATCAACCCAAAACTTCCGGATTGCTTGTCCGAAATCAGAAAGCCAATATTGCTGATTTTCAAATCTTTCAGGGGAGGAACATTAGACAGTGTTCTTCCCCTGAATGTTGGAACAAAATCTGTTGGTGAAAATTCATGCTCGGTCCATTCATCCTTTTTTGTTGAAAAACTGCTTGCATAAGCAACACCGTCGAAGTTCTGATCAGTCCGGATTCTGAGACTGTATGTTTTACCATCTCCTTTTACACGGATTACAATTTTCTCAAAGTTTCCTGAAACCGGCTCACGCAACGATGCTCTGACTGAAGCAAACCCACCATTATTTTCGAGTGAAACCCTTCCTGAAAATACAGCAGTTTGATCAGGCTGAATTTGGAAGTTACTTTCAGAAATTCCACCCATCACCCCATCATTGATGACTTCCCAATTCAGGTGATTAGTCAAATTAAATTGCTCGATCAAAATCTCTTTTGTCTTTTCCATTTTGGGTATCTTATTTTGCATTGAAACAATTATTTGAAGCACGATCAATATTCCGATTTGTTTCATGATTTTGGAATAGTAAATTTCAATAAGTTAACCCACGGGATGACGAATGGTTCAATAAAATCCACATTTGTGTAGGAAGAAGAATAATTCATATCTTTAACGACTAACAACGCACCGAATATCGACATAAACTACACGATCAGAAAAATGAAGGTAGAAACACGGGGGAACCATAAAAGGCTGACCAATTTAAACGAAACGATGAATCCCCAGGTGCCTGTTCCAAATTTTAATTTCATAATAATTTCTCCAATTATATATTACTGATGATTAAGCATTTTCTTTACACTACTGCCTGTTTGGCCACTGTTGCTACAAATATCCAGGCGAAAAAGCCGATGGTAGCAAAACCCAATATCATTTTCATCCTTACTGACGACCAACGTTGGGATGCTTTGGGTTATGCCGGAAATAAGATAATTCAGACCCCGGAGATGGATCAGCTGGCAAAAGAGGGGACATATTTCAGGAATGCTTTTGTTACAACACCCATCTGCGCCGCAAGCCGTGCCTCGATTCTAACAGGAATGTATGAACGGACACATGGTTATACTTTCCAGCAAGGGCCATTGAAGCAACCATACATGCAACTTAGCTATCCGGTAATTCTTAAGCAGCAGGGGTATTATACCGGATTTTTCGGTAAGCTCGGGGTCACTTATAAAGATGCGGTAAATCTTTTTAATGAGGCTGATATTTACGACCGTGAAGATAAATTTCCGAACCGTAAGGGCTACTTTTACAAGACCATTGGTTCAGATACCGTTCACCTGACCAGGTATACCGGTTATCAGGCGCAGCGGTTTATAAAGAATTGTACTGCCAGTCAGCCATTTTGCATGTCACTAAGTTTTAGTGCTCCACACGCTCACGATAGTGCACCTGAACAGTATTTCTGGCAGGAGAAATCAAATAATCGCTATGCCGGAGTAACCATTCCACCACCTTTATTGGGAGATGAAAAATACTTTAAAGCGTTACCTAAAGAAGTGCAAGAGGGATTTAACCGGTTACGTTGGACCTGGCGTTTTAATACACCTGAAAAATACCAGCACAGTGTAAAAGGGTATTACCGCATGATCAGTGAGATTGACGATGAAATTGGAGAACTAAGAAAATTACTGGAAGAAAAGGGAATTGCCAATAATACGGTCATCATTTTTATGGGCGATAACGGGTACTATTTGGGTGAGCGACAGCTGGCCGGGAAATGGCTGATGCACGATAATTCGTTGCGTGTACCATTGATTATTTATGATCCAAGAGAGAAGAAACACAATGATATAGACGATATGGTGCTTAACATCGACGTTTCCAAAACGATTCTTAACCTGGCTGGAGTTAAGCCACCTATGGAATATCAGGGAATTAGTTTGCTTCCATATGTGAAGAATGAAAAACCGGAAAAAGTTCGTGAAGCAATTTTATTTGAACACCTTTGGAAGCTTCCACAAATACCATCCAGCGAAGGGATTCGGACAAATAAATGGAAGTATTTCAGATATCGGTTCATCCAAACACCTGAAGAACTTTATGATTTAGAAAACGATCCGTTGGAAACTAAAAATTTAGCACAAGATCCGGCATACATAAAAGTGGTGAACGGACTTCGAAGTAAATGCGATGCTCAAATAAAGAAGTATACCAAAGCCAAGTTGGTTTCTGATTATACTCCTGCAGATGAAATTGATAAAAAGTTTTGAAAAATGCAACTATTAAAACCAAGCTGATCCAACAAATGACCTAAAGATTTAAAAAGGAGAGCGTTCCACAGATGTCTGGCAAGGACGATATTTCCGATACTTATCCATATTCGGAAGATACCCGGAATTTTCACAACTGGATGATGTCAGTGGAGAAGTTAAAGTCCGGGTTAATAAAAGAAACTGACAATGAGAAAACAAAAACTGAATAAATAGCTATGAACAAGCATACATTGATCGGAACCATGTCTCTTTGCCTGTTCTCAGGTTTTTTGCAAGGTGTTACCGGCAAGCCTGTAAAAGCGGGATCGCCGAATATTCTTTTAATTCTGGCCGACGATATGGGTTGGGGCGATATCAATGCCAATGGAAATCCGCTGATTGATACCCCGGTATTGAATCAACTGGCCAAAGAAAGCATAAGTTTCAACCGGTTTTATGCATGTCCGTTATGTGCACCAACACGTTCCGAGCTACTCACCGGGCGCTATTTCCTTCGTACCGGTGTTTCGTCTGTTTCGCAAGGCTACGAAAATATGCAGACGAATGAAACCACAATAGCCGAAATCCTGAAATCCAATGGTTATTCTACCGGATGTTTCGGGAAATGGCACAATGGAAGCTATTTCAAACAACATCCTAACCGGCAAGGTTTTGACGATTTTGTTGGATTTATGATGGGGCACCTGGGTTATTATTACGATGCCATCTATAAGCACAACGATCAGGACATCAAATCGGAAGGCTATTCAAGCGACTATTTCACCGATCAGGCACTTGGGTTTATCGATAAGAACAAGGCGAAACCATTTTTTTGCTATGTTCCATACAATGTGCCTCATTCGCCTTTTCAGGTTCCCGAAAAATATTTCAATAAATACAAAGCGAAAGGACTTGACAATGAATTAGCCTGCATTTATGGCATGGTTGAAAATATGGACGAAAATATCGGACGTATTTTGGACAGACTGGAAGCACTGAAATTGCGGGAGAATACCATCGTCCTATTTCTTTCAGACAACGGACCAAATACCTTCCGCTACAATGGTGAAATGAAGGGCAAAAAAGGATCTGTGGACGAAGGAGGTGTGCATGTACCCTTATACATCTCCTGGCAGGGAACCATTCAGCCCGGAACCACCGATCAATTAGTGCATGACATTGATATGCTGCCGACTTTGATGGATTTGTGCAAAATCAACTACACATCGGAACTCCCGATAGATGGAAAAAACTTATCACCTGTGATCCTGAATCAGGCCAAATCAGCAGACCGTTATATCTTTTCCCGACAGGGACTGTATCCGCTCAATAAATGTGCTGGTTCGGTCAGGAATAACAAATACCGTTTGGTCGCTTCGCTTAAAGATACCACGTTGTATGATCTTCAGAAAGATCCTTCCCAAAAACGAGATATTGCCAATGCAAATCCGGAAATAAGGAAAGAGTTGGTTGCTGTTTACCTTAAATGGGAAAAAGAGTTGGTTTCGAAATATCATCCTGAAACCACTATTGAAGCCGGATTCGCGGACGAAAAAAGTATCAACCTGCCAGTACAGGATGCTATATTATCAGGAAAAGTAAAATATTCCAGTATTCATCCCAATCAGTCTCACACAGAAAACTGGGTACAAAACGGCGATTCGGTTTATTGGAAGTTGAACATGGAGAAAGCTGGAAAATACAAGGTCGAATTGCAATATGGCTGTCCGGCAGCAAATACCGGTAGCAGATATACTTTCTTTTCGACCACCGATTCGTTCGAATTTAAAATTGATCAGCCATTTGAATCTCTTGTATTACCCAACCGCGATTACGTTGTGCGTACAGAATCGGTTGAACGAACTTGGAGATGGTTGCCTGTCGGGGATATTTCTCTTCAAAAAGGGGATGAATGCCTTCGCCTGAAATTAGTTAAGGTAAAAAATAAGGAGGCTGGTTTGATAAAAGCCATCCGTTTGGTAAAATTATAATCCTAAAACCAAATAAACCAATAATAATGAAACGATTACTTCTTCTAACCGTTCTTGCCGTTTTCACCTGGACAGTTTCCATTGGAAAAATCACACCAACAAAACTTACCTGCGAATACCTGAAGAACCCCGCTGTAGTTGATGTAGCTCAACCCCGTCTGGCCTGGGTGAACATTGCCGAAAAAGAGGAACGTGGCCAAATGCAAACAGCCTGGCAAATCAGGGTGGCTTCTTCAAAAAAGCAACTTGAGAAACCCGATTTATGGGATAGTCAAAAAACTGTCAGCGAATTAAGTAACCGGATTATCTATGCAGGCCAACCCATGACTTCGAGGATGGAATGTTGGTGGCAGGTGCGCGTTTGGGACAAAAACGGAACTGTTTCGGATTGGAGCGAACCGTCGCAGTGGCGTATGGGTCTGTTAAACCCTACGGACTGGAAAGCCAAATGGATCGGAGCGCCCTGGCAAGGGGAAGAGGCGTTGCCCAAACCATCCAATCCCAATGTTCTTTTACCGGATAATCTACCTCCTCCGGCTCCGATGTTCAGGAAAGAATTCAATGTTGAAAAAAAGGTCGAAAAAGCTGTCGCTTTTGTAACCGGTCTGGGATATTTTGAACTGTACCTGAACGGGCAAAAAGTAGGTGATGATGTGCTTGTTCCGAATCAAACAAATTACGGGAAACGTCCCGGATTAATCAATGAGTATATCCCTGTGGAAGATAATTTCAGGGAATACAAAGTGATGTATCTTGCCTATAACATTAAAGATCAGTTGAAAAAAGGGAGCAATGCATTGGGAAGTATTCTGGGTAACGGTTTTTATAACCCGGCCAAACATTGGACCGGTGCATATGGCACTCCACGTTTCCTGGCCCAGGTATATATCACTTATGAAGATGGCAGTGAAGAAACAATTGTAAGCGACGAAAGCTGGAAAGTTTCCAAAAGTCCTATACTGATGGACATGGTTTATTATGGCGAGCATTACGATGCCCGGAAAGAACAAAACGGATGGAATCTACCTGGGTTTAATGATTCAGCCTGGGAACCTGCTGTGATTAGAATAACCCCTGAAGGAAAGATGGTTGCCCATACAGCCAATACCGACAAGGTCATGGAAAGGTTAAAGCCGGTCAAAATTGAAAAGCTGGCCAATGGAAACTACCATGTCGATTTTGGAGTTGAAGTTTCAGGATGGGTTCGTCTGAATCAGGTAAAGGGGCCCGCCGGTCATAAAATTGATATCAAGTATCTCTGTAATACGTATTCGGGCGACAATTCCTATATTTTCAAAGGTGAAGGGACCGAATCGTATGCAGCACGTTTCAACTGGTTTGTCTTTAGTGGCGTCGAAATCATCAACTGGCCGGGCGAACTTAAACCCGATCAGATTGCCGCTGAAGTGGTGCATACCTATATGGAAGAATCGTCCACCTTCGAAACGTCCAATCCACTCTTTAGCGACCTCAACAAAATATGGCGAAGAAGCCAGACCGACAACATGCATGGAGGCATTGCCAGCGATTGTCCGCACCGCGAGCGCTCCCCCTACACCGGCGACGGACAAGTAGCAAGTGTTATGGTGATGCACAACTACGATGCGCGGAATTTCTATCACAAATGGATTCAGGATATTCTTGGTGCCCAGAATGTGACTACTGGCTATGTTCCAAATGGTGCACCATGGCAACCGGGTTGCGGAGGAGGTGTCGCCTGGGGCGCAGCAATCTGCATTATGCCCTGGGAGTTTTATCTTCACTATGGTGACAAGGATATGCTCGAAGATAATTACGTGGGGATGAAGGAATATGTCCGGTACATGCAAAGCTGGGTTGATAAAGATGGAATCATGTTCTCGCAGAGAACCGGAAAAGATGGTAAAGTACTTAAATGGTTCAACCTTGGCGATTGGGTTACTCCGGGAAGTTTGCCGCCTGATGAAATGGTTCATACGTTTTACTTCTGGCGTTGTGCCGATTTGACTGCCCAGGCAGCAAAGGCACTTAATAATACAGGAGATGCCACCAAATATGCGGCATTGGCTGAGCAGACAAGACAAGCATTTTTCAAACATTTTTATGATGAGAAGAATGGTACCTACGGGAATGCCGGCGGAAATATATTTGCGCTGAAGATGGGCGTGCCTGCGAATCAATATAGTATGGTAATCAAAGCTTTGAAGGAAAATATCAAAACAAACAATGGGCATCTCGATACCTGTATTTTTGGTACCCAGTTCTTTTTCGAAGTGCTTTCGGAGAATGGGATGAACGATCTGGCTTACGAAGCAATAAATAAGAAAGACGAGCCAGGTTATGGCCATTGGCTGGAGCTGGGTTCAACCACAACCAGGGAACAATGGAGCGAGGAAGGTTCGCACAATCATCCGATGTTTGGCGGCGGACTGGTTTGGTTTTACCGTAAACTTGCAGGGATGAATACCGATCCGGTGGCACCGGGATATAAGCACATCATCTTCCGTCCGCAGCCAGTTAATGATATAAGGTTTGCAAAGTATTTTAACCAGACGCCCAATGGAGAGGCGGGTATTTACTGGAAAAATGAAGATTTGCAATTCTCTGCAGAAGTAACTGTACCGGTTGGAAGCGAGGCCACCGTTTATGTACCGATAAAGAAGGAAAAACAAATTCTGGAAAGTGGTCTTCTGATTTCTAAATCCGATGATGTAAAATTAATTGGAGAAGAAGATGGCTGCCAGGTATTTGCTGTTAATAGCGGACACTATCACTTTGTATCGAAATAAAATCCAATATTATGCAATTAAAAAGCCTTTTAGGATTAGGGTTGATAGGGTTTGGCATTCAAAATGTTTCAGGAATTGATCCTGGAAAAACTGAAACACGTCCCAATATCATCTGGATATCAACCGAAGATTTAAGTCCGCACCTTGGCTGTTACGGAGATAAGGTGGCGCAGACGCCCAATATCGACAAACTGGCTTCTCAAGGGGTACGATTCACGAATGTCTATACTACGGCAGCCATTTGTGCGCCATGTAGGGCCGGCATCATCACCGGAATGTACCAAACCTCGATCGGCTGCATGCATATGCGCACCACAAGTTATCGGCGGTCAGTCGATAATCCGGTTGAATTTACTGCTGTGCCACCGCATTATGTGAAAGCATTTACCGAATATTTGCGGGTTGCGGGTTATTATTGCACCAACAACGAAAAAACAGATTATCAGTTTTCGAAAGATCCGGTTCCGGCAAGTATATGGGACGAATGCGGCAAATCAGCTCATTATAAAAACAGACCCGACAAAAGCCAGCCTTTCTTTGCTGTTTTTAATTACCTGGGTACGCACGAAAGCCAAAATTGGGATATTAGCAAGGTGAAAACCGATCCCAAAAGTGTGGTGGTTCCGCCCTATTATCCTGACACGGAGATTGTACGCCGAAACCTTGCAAAATCGTACGACAATACCGCCCGGCTTGATTCTGTCGTTGCCGCTTTGCTTGCAGAACTTGAAAAAGAAGGTTTGGCTGAAAATACTATTGTCTTTTTCTGGGGCGATCATGGCGACGGACTCCCAAGAGCTAAACGCTGGCTGTACGATTCAGGACTAAATATCCCATTGATTATTAAATGGCCTCGAAATATAAAGCCTGGCACTGTCAATGATCAATTGATCAGTTCTATCGATTTCGGGCCAACTGTACTTTCGTTGGCTGGGGTAAAAGTTCCGGTTCATATGCAGGGTCGGCCATTCCTTGGAGAGCAAACTGCAGAACCGCGTCCATACGTATTTGGCGCGCGCGACCGGGTAGACGAATCGTACGACATGATCCGGTCTGTTCGATCTAAAAATTATTTGTACATCCGGAATTTCTATCCAAACGAGCCGTTTAATATTTGGGTGCCTTACCTGAATAAAATGCCGATTATGCAGGAAATGATGCGACTCGACGCCGAAGGGAAACTCAATTCTGATCAGAAAAAATGGATGGCAGACACACGACCTGCTGAAGAATTGTACGATGTAATGGCCGATCCTTTTCAGCTAAATAATCTTGCTGAAAATCAGAAATACAAAAGAGAATTGGATGAACTTCGTAATCAACAAGATACCTGGACCATGACAACACACGATTTGGGTCATATGAATGAACCCGAAATGATTGAACAAATGTGGCCAGGAGGAAAACAACCGGTAACCGATAAGCCCTATTTTATTTTGAATGCTCCCGAGAATCGGGGTTCAAGGAATTATCAGACCGGAGGAACCTTTTCTTTTCCAACGAAGCTATCATTTTATTGCCCGACCCATGGAAATTCGATTGTTTATACTTCAGAGGAAGGAAATCAACCTCACTGGAAATTGTACAGCGGCGCTTTAAACCTGGCGAAGGGAACTACTACTATCCGGTTGAAAGCAGTACGTTATGGCTATAAAGATAGTGATGAGGTTAAAGGAACTTTTGATATAAAATAGTACAAATTAATTGCCCCTGAACTTCCATTTATTCAACTAAATTTTGTACGTTCGATCTTCGATTAAAACGACTACCAATGAGCACATTTACCAGGCGAAATTTTATCAAAACTTCAGTAATCGGATCAATTGCAGTATCCGGAATATCAACCCTATCTGCCTTTACCGGTTCAGCGGAACAGGTTAAAAAAGAGACATCGGTTGCACTGACGACAGGCGATAATCGTGCTGATCTTGCATACCGGGCCCTCGAACCGTTTGCAAAGGAGATCCGGCACGCAATCGGGAATCGTCGGGTGGTGCTCAAACCTAACAATGTTTTAACCAATGTCCCGCTGACTTCTACCCATGTCGATACACTCGAAGGAGTTCTGGAATTTCTGAAATCGATTAAAAAGCTTGACAATGTGATTATTGCCGAATCTGCCGCAAACGGTCCAACTTTCGATGGTTTCGATAATTACGGATATTTCCGGTTAATGAATAAATACCCGGTTAAGCTGGTCGACCTCGATCAGCAACCATACGATCTGCTGCATGTCTTTGATGAAAAAGATTTCAGACCTCATGCGATGCGGATGTCGCGTGTATTGCTTGATCCTGATTCCTATATTGTTTCAGTAGCCAGGATGAAAACGCACGACCGTGTGCTGGCTACACTTTCGCTGAAGAATATTGTCTTTGGCGCCCCCATCAAAGATGCCGGATTCAGCTGGACTTCAAATCGAAAACTAGGAGCCCAAAGTGACAAGGCAATAGCACATGGCAGTGGATTCCGGGGAATCAACTACAACCTTTACGCGCTTTCCAAGCATTTACATCCCCATCTTGCATTGATTGACGGCTTTGAAGGGATGGAAGGAAACGGTCCGAACAGCGGAACACCAGTCGATCACCGGGTTTGCGTTGCAAGTACCGACTGGCTGGCTGCCGATCGTGTTGCGATTGAGTTGATGGGAATCGATTTTGCCAAGGTGGGTTATCTCAACTTTTGTAATCAGACGGGTATGGGAATTGGAGATCTGAATAAGATTGAGATCATCGGTGAAACCCTTTCAAACCATATTAAGCACTACAAGCTAAACGACAATATTGACAAGCAGCTGATCTGGATGAATCCAGTGGTATCATGAAAAATTGTTCTAACCTCCAGACAGACACGCATGTGTAAATTAATCGGACAAACAGCAACTCTCCTGTTTCCTATGATGTACCGTATTTTGAAAATATAACGATTGATGATGGCAAACGAATAACTGCTCCCATCGCTGGTGATGAAAAGCTGGTTGATGAAATTTTACCTGCTGTCTGGCCCGATGGGTACACCCTAAGTTCTGTCGTGAAAATTGCTGACAATTGTCCGGCAGGCCACGAAATAGTGTTTATAACTCATTATGAGACCAAAACACACATGCCGATTTACCGAATCGTAAAATGGGGGAAAGTGAAAATTAAGGTCAAGGCTCGTTAATTCAAAAAACTGTCTTCCATATTTTCTGTCAATAAACCTGTCCCAGATTTCCAGTATTTCAAGTGAAGCCCGGTATCCTTGCTGTTTGCACAAAAAATACTAAATTTTGTGATGGATCCTAATGAGCCGTTTGAATTACTATATTTGTCATCGTTTTGAGAACTACCAAACATGCCATTTCAATCGGAAGATAAAAGCAGAACAAAAGCAGACGAACTTTTTGATCGGATAAAATCTGATGATCAGAAAGCGCTTGAGCTTTTATTTGCAGTCTATTTCCCGAGGCTTAACGATTTTTCCAGGAAGGTCATTAAAGATGATAATATCTCGCAGGATATTGTGCAGGAAGTTTTTGTGAAAGTTTGGGAAAAAAGGGCTACCATCGATAGCCTGAATATCGAAGCCTTTCTGTTTAAACTGGTCCGCAACCATTGCATCGACTACATCAAACACATGAAGGTAGAGAATTTCAGAATGCAGGAGATCCAGAAATCTACCCAATACGAAGAATTGTACCGGATCGATTTCATCGGTAACGAACCGTATGTGCTGATCGAAAATGAACTTAAAACCAAAATTGAAAAAACGATCCAGAACCTCCCCGAACGTTGCCGCGAAGTTTTTACACTGAGTCGGATAGATGGACTAAAGAATAAAGAAATTGCTGAAAAGTTGGGAATTAACATTAAAAATGTAGAACGGCATCTGAACCGCGCCTTGCAATCGTTCCGTGGAAATTTCAAAGACCAACTGCCACTTGCACTAATTATCTTGGTCTTAAAGAGCTTCTAATTTTCCTGAAAAATATTCTCTTGCCAATGATGGGTAAACCCCTCCCTTTTCAGTTATATCATCAAAGCACCAAAAACACTAATGAATCAACAGGAATATCAAAATATGATCGCCCGTTACTTTCGTGGACAAATCAATGAAAGTGAATACGAACTGCTGACTGATTATCTTCAGGCTGCTGCTAACCGTGAATACTTTGAACAGGCGAAACAGGAATGGAACCAGAATCCTGAAATGGACGAAGCTGTCCGAAAAAACTGGAATCGCCTTGAATACCAAATAAATAAATCTGGTGCCTCAACTATTAACCTACCTGTTACGCGTAGACTTTGGATTCGTGTTGCAACCATTGCCGCAATACTAATTGCCGGTCTTTTCGGTGGAAGCATCTTAACCTATTTAATTTCAGACCATAACGCAAATCAAGAGAAACTTGTTTTTGAGACACCACGTGGTGAAAAATCACTTGTAACACTTCCTGATGGATCGCAGGTATGGCTCAATGCCAATTCAAGGTTGGTCTATCATTCGTTCTCATCCAGTTACCGGCAGGTAGAATTGAAAGGCGAAGCCTTTTTCAAGGTCGCACACAATGTAAATGCGCCATTTGTAGTAAAAACCAATAAATGCGAGATCGAAGTGTTAGGTACCGCCTTTAATGTGATGGCTTATGATGAATTTGGACGGCAGGAAATCACCTTAATTACCGGCAAAGTGAATGTTCACAGCGGTAACAATCAACAAGCTATCAATCCGGGACAAGCATTGATATTAAAAGATCAAAAGATTCAGGTTATTGAGGCGAATACTTCACAAGCTTCAGGCTGGGTGGAGAATAAGTTTAACTTCCGGAATATCCCAATATCAGAATTGATGAAACGACTTGAGAATTGGTATGATGTAGATATTACGCTTGATAACCCAAAGGGCAGGGAAGTATGCTTTACGGGAACCTTTAAAAACGAAGAGACCATCTGGCAGGTACTCGATGCAATAAAAGTTTATACACCAATACAATATCAAAAAACAGAATTACGAAAAATTAGAATAACTGTGAATTAACTAAAAAAAGACGTCAGCTGAGCGGCAACTCGTCTGACGTCGGGTAATGTGAATTAATATTAACAATTAAAACGTAGTAAAAGTATGGAAAAAAATGATCCGAAGCAAAGGCATCGGCGATGTTTTGTGCTTAAAAAAATGCTAAACGTTATGAAACTAACGACCTTATTGTTGTTTATTCCGTTTTTTCAGGTCGCGGCTCACTCCTACGCACAGGAGACCCGTTTGAATCTGAAGTTTGAAAAAGAGACACTGGAAAACGTATTCAGCAAAATCGAACAAAGTTCTGATTTTTCGATTTTCTACAAGAACGAATTGATCAAAAACTCGAAAGAGGTAAGCGGCGATTTTAAGAATGTCTTAATTTTTGAAGTGCTCGATCAGATTTTGAAAACAGAGAATCTGACTTATTCAGTAAAGGACAAGCTAATTATGATTGTTGCAAAAGAATCGGAAACCAACGCAACGACCAGCCAGCAACAGGGCAAAAAAGTTACCGGTAAAGTCACAGACTCAACCGGAGGTTCACTTCCGGGTGTTTCTGTTGTTGTAAAAGGGACCACAACAGGAGTAGTTACCGACAATAACGGAACCTTTTCCCTTGCTAATGTTCCTGAAAATGCGACTTTGCAGTTTTCATTTGTGGGAATGAAGACTCTGGAAATAGCGATAGGAACTAAAAAAGCGATTAACGTTAAGCTCGTTGAAGATGCAATCGGCCTTGAAGAGGTTGTGGCTGTAGGATATGGAACACAGAAGAAAACTGATTTGACAGGTTCTGTCGCTTCCGTATCAGCAGCAAATTTAAAAGAAAGAGCTGCTACAAATTTTGGTGAAGCGATGATTGGACAAATAGCCGGAGTGCAAATTCAGCAAATTAATGGTGCGCCAGGTGGCGAAGGTTTATCTGTGCGGATAAGAGGTACCGGTTCTATAACTCAGTCCAGTGAGCCTCTTTATGTTGTAGATGGATATCCTATGGAAGGCGGCGCATTCAGATTGCTGAATCCTTCTGATATTGAAAGTATGCAAGTATTAAAAGATGCTTCTTCTACTGCCATTTATGGTTCACGAGGGGCAAACGGTGTAGTTATCATCAACACTAAAAAAGGGAAAGCCGGTGCCCCTGTTGTTAATTTCAATATGTATACTGGGATTCAGCAACGGGAGAAAACAATAGATATGATGAATCGCGACCAGTATGTTAGTTGGTTCACAGATGGACGAAACCAGGCTTGGTTAGATGCATCCATTATTAGTGCGGATCCAAATAAATTACCTCATGCTACCAATGACCCAAACAGCAGACGTAAGTTATATCCAAGTGCAAATACCACATACATGATTCCGGATGGTACAGGAGGAGCTTTATATAATTTTTTAGATCCTGCATCGGTTGCCCAAATGCCTGATAATAATTGGCAGAATTTGCTTTTCCGAAATGCAAAGATGGAGCAATATGAACTTTCCTTGTCAGGTGGGACGGAGAAAACCCAATATGCATTTTCTGCAAGCTATATGAAGCAGGAAGGAATTTCGATCAACACTGATTATAGTCGGTTCAACTTTAAAACCAATATTGAAACTAAAATTACGGATCGCCTCAAGGTTGGAATAAATATGAATGCCTATTATTCAACGGCTAATGAACAAGCCAGCGGTAAAGATTCTCCTATAATGTATGCATTGAACCTGCCACCAATTTACCCTTTAAATAATCCGGACGGAACCTATGGTTCAATGGTTCGGAATCCTGAAGTTTTGGCTGGTGACGTTGCAAACCCTATTGGTATTGCAGAGCAGATTTATAACAAAAGACTGCAAAATGGATGGATGGGGATCTTGTTTGCCGAGTGGGAAATTATGAAAGATCTGAAATACAAGATGAGTGTCAACGGCGGAGTTCAGCAAAATAACCAGAAGCGATATCAACCTTCATTTGTTGACCTTGATGGATCTAAAGCCCCAAGGCCTGCACAAGGCATCAATGAAGCATTTACTGATGTTGATTGGGTGGTAGAACAAACGCTTACCTATCAAAAAACATTTGCCAAATTGCATAATTTAACGGTTTTGGCTGGTTACACCAACCAAAAACACAGTTATGATCATACTTTTGGAGAGGCGAGAGGATTCCCCAATGACAATATATATACACTGAATGCCGGTACAATGTACCAGCTCTCAACTGATGAATCAAATTATTCCATGATTTCTTACCTGGCGCGTGTCAATTATGCTTACAATAACCGTTATATGCTTACGGCGACGGTACGAAGCGACGGGTCTTCACGTTTTGGTAAAAATAACAAATGGGGATCCTTTCCTTCGTTATCAGTTGGATGGCGCGTAGATCAGGAGAACTTTATGCAAAACATCGAAGTTGTTAACGACTTAAAAATCCGCGCAAGCTATGGGATTGCCGGGAATAACCGCATTGGGAATTATTCGTCAATTGGTTTGTTAAACATTGGCTTCTATCCTACCGGAGACGCATTGCAGAATTCCGTGAATCCGAGTACGATGTCAAATAGTAATCTTGGTTGGGAAAAAACTCGCCAGATGAATGCTGGATTCGATTTGGGACTGTTTAAAAATCGCATAAGTTTAGCAGCTGATTTTTACGATAGTCAATCTATTGAATTATTGCTAAACGTACCTGTTCCAAGTATTACCGGATATGCCACACAAATGCAAAATGTAGGCAAAGTACAGAACCGGGGAATGGAATTTCAGTTATCAACCAAAAATATCGTAAGCAATAAATTTAAATGGTCCAGCGATTTTAACATCTCCTTCAATAAAAACAAAGTACTCGAAGTTGGTCCAGATGGTCGTCCGATTTATGGAAGTGCACCTAATGCAAATAACGCTTTCATCACCAAACCAGGATTTCCCATTGCCAGTTTCTATGGTTACGTTTTCCAGGGAGTATTTATGAATCAGGCAGAATTAGATAAGTACCCTCATCTTGCAGCAGATAAAGTTGGAGACGGACGCTATCTTGATGTTAATAAAGATGGGAAAATGGATCAAAATGACAAAGATATCCTTGGCAGTAACAATCCTAAATTCACCGCAGGACTCAACAATAATTTTTCATATAAAAATTTCACACTTGGAGTACAACTTACCGGAGTATACGGATCACAGCTATTTAGCTTTTTCAAACGTATGGTAGGTGTCTATCATGGCGATCGCAATGGTTTGATTGAACAAGTAGATCGTTGGAGGTCAATAGATTCTCCTGGTGATGGAATACATTTCCGGCCAACTCGCAATCCTACCGGATGGCAACGTGATCCTTCTTCAGCCTGGGTTACCAATGCTTCCTACATAAGACTCAGAAATGTATCACTGGCGTATGATTTTAATATAAGTAAAATCAAACAACTAAAGTTGAGTGGTTTGCGCTTCTATATCACCGGGCAAAACCTTTTCACCTTTACCAAATATCCTGGATATGATCCTGACACTAGCAGTCAGGGAGATGGATTGGCCAAAGGTGGAGACTACCTTGGATATCCGGCTGCCAGATCTGTTATTTTAGGTGTTAATGTTACTTTCTGATAAAATTTAATTATGCATTTTAAAATATTAGATAAAATGAAAAATATTTTCCTATTTCTTTTAACAGTGATGTTACTATCGTGTAACAATAGCTTTATCGACTTAAATCCACCATCCAATCTTAATTATGATGGATTCTATAAAACTCAGACTGATATGAACCAGGCAGTGTTATCTGCATATGGCAATTTACGCTCGGTCTATAACGGCACTTTTATTACCCTTGGAGAAATACGTTCTGACAATACCACCTTTTCATGGCTGGCGGGTAATCCTGCCAACGAGAAGGGGATTGATGAATTCGCCTCTCCTTTATTACCAGAGAATAGCTATCCAACAGATTGCTGGAATAACTGTTACAATGTTATTATGCGTACTAATATTGTTATTGGAAGAGTTGATCAGGCGGCTTTTACTAAAGAAGAATTGAAAAACCAATACCAGGCTGAAGCAAAATTCATCAGGGCATTAATGTATTTTTGGTTAAACAGAACTTTTGGTGGAGAAGCAATCGATGGCAAATTGTTGGGTGTAATAAAGGTTGATAAAGAAATTTCGAATACAGAAGCTTATGAACTGACACGAGCTTCACTTCAGGATATTTATGATTTAATTATCAATGACCTGAAGTTTGCTGAACAAAATTTACCCGACACCTATGCTTCTGCAGATAAAGGTCGTGTTACAAAAGGTGGGGCTAAAGCGCTGTTAGGTAAAGTTTACATGACAATGGCAGGGTATCCTCTAAATAAAGGGGCTGAATATTACAATCTTGCCAGTCAGAAATTGCTGGAAGTCATCAATAATCCTTCCTATTCTTTGGTTCCAAATTATAAGGATTTGTTTGATGTAACTAAAAAGAATAGTACTGAATCTTTGTTTGAAGTTCAATACAAGAAAGGAAGCCCAAACGGAGCAACAGGTAGTCCCTGGAATAACAACTTTGCACCACGGTTTTCTGATAAGGAAGTAGTTCTTATCGGTGATAAAAGTGGTTCGAATGCACCTACAGCAGATATATCAAATAGCTATGAAACAGGTGATGCCAGAAAATATGTTTCGATGCGTGATGGTTGGAAGAATGCCAAAACAGGTGCACTTGAAAATGACAAATATGTCACCAAATATTATGACATCGCCACAAGTGGTTCTGATAATGGCAATAACTGGATCGAATTGCGTTTGGCTGACGTCTATCTTTTATATGCCGAAGCGCTGGTTCGCACAAATGGAGATAAGGGTTCTGCCCTGAATTATCTGAATAAGATCCGTCAGCGAGCCCGTAATACTCCTGGAGATCCAAATATTCAAAAACCTGCCAATCTTTTGAAGGATTTTATTCTGAGTGATTTATCAACCGATCAGGCATTTCTGCTTGCTATCGAAAAAGAAAGGCGTTCTGAGTTAGCCTTCGAAAGCCATCGTTGGTTTGATCTGGTCAGAACCGGGCGAGCTAAAGACGTGATGATCGCCGAACAAGCTTCTGATGGATATACTCCTTTTGTTTGGAGCAATGATATGCTAGTCTATCCTATTCCAATGACGGTTATGCAGTCAAATCCTGGCAAAATTATCCAAAATAAAGGATATACACAGTTATAATTAGGTAACCCGGAAGTGAATCTGATATTGGTTCGCTTCCGGTTTTTACACCTTTAAAATCAAATCATATGAAAAAGCGAGGGTTAATATTATTCATTTGTTTTTTTTGCAGCATATATCTTGTAACAGCCCAATTGCCTAAACTAAACAAAAAAGAAATCAAACAAGGATGGGTTCTTCTTTTTGACGGAAAGACGACAAATGGCTGGACAACATCAGATGGGAAGAGTGTCCCCTCCGGCTGGGAAGTGAAAGATGGCTGTATTTCGACAGTTAAAGATGGCAAAGGTGGTGACATTGTGACAGTAAACGAATACAAAAATTTCGAATTATCTGTCGATTACAATATCACGCCAAGCTGCAATAGTGGAATCAAATATTTTTATACAAAATACGCAACCGGTGGCAATCTGGGAATGGAATATCAACTACTTGACGATCAGCTCGCAGAGGACAATAAAAAAGATAACCATCTTTGCGGATCATTCTACGATGTGCTAACGCCCAATGATGCAATGAAAAAAGTAAATGCACCAGGTCAATGGAACACTGTACGCATTGTTTGCAAAGGAAAAAATGTAGAACATTGGCTGAACGGTAAGAAGATTCTCGAATTTACCAGAGGAAGTGAAAGTTACACAGCAGGGGTTGCCAAGAGTAAATTCAACAAAACTGAACCTGCCTTCGGAATGATTGAAAAAGGACGCATTCTATTGCAGGAACACGGGGGTGTCATATCTTTTAAAAATATAAAAATCAAATCATTATAGATATAGCCATGAATAACAGACGTGATTTTATCAAAAAAGCAGCTACCACTTCAGCCGGCATCGCCATTGGTGGAGCGGGGTTTGGATTTAGTGCAAAAAGCTACAACAATATTATCGGTGCAAATGACAGGATTCATGTTGCTGCAATTGGGTTAAACGGCCGGGGAAACAGCATGGTCGGAACTTTCGCAAAACAAAAGAACACTGAAATATCTTGTGTTTGTGATGTGGACACAAGAACAATGCCTAAAGCCATCAACTCGATTGTAAAAGCCGGCCAGACAACAACGCCAAAGTCAGAAAAGGATTGTCGCAAAGTTATGGAAGATAAATCGATCGATGCCATTTACATTGCAACCCCCGATCATTGGCATGCACCGCTCACCATTATGGGCTGCCAGGCAGGGAAACATGTATATGTAGAAAAACCATTGAGCCATAACCCTAACGAAGGTGAGATTGCCATTGCTGCTGCACGTAAATATGACCGGGTGGTTCAAATGGGTGCTCAACGCCGTTCAGCACCTATCCTCACACAGGGGATTCAAAAGTTGCACGAAGGAATTATTGGCCGCGTTTACCTTGCAAAAACCTGGTATACCAACACACGTAAAGCCAACTTTCTCAAGCCTGGGACTATTCCTGAATGGTTGGATTATGACCTGTGGCAAGGCCCTGCACCCCGCGTTCCTTTCAAAGACGGACTGATCCATTACAACTGGCACTGGTTTTGGCATTGGGGAACAGGCGAAGCACTAAACAACGGTACGCATGAAGTGGATGTTGCCCGCTGGGGTCTTGGCGTCGAATTCCCTACACGCGTTACCTCTGTAGGTGGACGTTATCATTACAAAGATGATTGGGAAACTCCTGATACGCAGATCATCACGATGGACTATCCTGGTCGCGTTTCCTTAATGTGGGAAAACAGAAGTTCGAACGGTCGTAAGATTGAAGGATTGGAGCGCGGAGTTATTTTTTATGGCGAGAATGGAAGTTTAGATACCGGTGGCGATAGCTATCAGGTTTATGACCTTAGTGGGAAATTGGTGAATGATGTTAAATCGCTCATCGTTGAAGGTGCTGTTGACGGTCGGAATACGGCAAGTCCAAGCCTGGGAATGGACAGTCTGCACGTAGCCGACTTCCTTGATGCCATTCGAAACCATCGCCGGCCAAATTGCGATGTAGAAACCGGACACAAGAGTATCCTGGGAATGCAGTTGGGAAATATTTCCTGGCGGGTAGGTCGTGACCTGAAAATTGATCCGAAAACCGGACATATCATCGGGGACAAAGAGGCTCAAAAACTTTGGAGCCGTACCTATGAAAAAGGATGGGAACCTAAAATTTAAAGATTAAAAGTCTTAATATTTAAATTATAATTGGAAAATAAAAATGGCAGGCGAAATCCGGCCATTTTTATTTCTTGAATGCACACTTTGGAATTGACATTTGACATTTAAAGCTTACTAAAATCAATTCAATGAAAACTCTTCTGTTAGGACTTATATTCATCTTATCTTTTGTCTGTGTATATGCAGAAAACAACAAGCCGTTTAAATCTCAGGTTTTTCATTGGGAAAAAACGACAGTTACCAACACAAGAAATGGCGAAAACAGACAATTCATGAAGGGTTTTACCAACTCTCTGGACTACATCGACATTCATGCAACCACACTGAACCCAGGCAAGCAAGCTCCGCAAACTGACATCCAGCCAAAGTTCGAAAAACTGATTATCGTAAAAGAGGGGCAAATTTCACAAACCATCAACGGGGAAAAGAAAACCCTAAATCCCGGTAGTGTTGTTCTTGCTGGCGCTGACGATATCTTAAAAATTGAAAATGCAGGAGATAAACCCGTAGTCTATTTTATGATTCAATGGAAGAATTCAGAACAAAAACAGACTAAAGATTTGAACGGCGAAGATAAAGTTAAGATCATCGAGTGGGAGAATGTTCCGTTTGTACCTACTGAGAAAGGTGGAACCAGGCGTTTTTTCAAAAGACCCACCGACTGCTTATTTGAATTCGAAATGCACGTTACCACACTAAGGGAAGGAGTCAAAAGCCACGATCCGCACATTCATCCTGATGACGAGATTATTTTGGTAAAATCAGGAATGGCAGAGGAGTTGGTTAATGGGAAACCTTATCAACTGGGTCCTGGTTCGTTTGTTTTATTAAACGGAAATGATCCTCACGGAATCAGAAACATAGGGAAAGGAGCCTGCGAATATTTCGCATTCCGGTTTTTGAGGGATCGTCCTACCGTTCGTTAACCTGCTTGCATTGTAAATCTTTCTACTTTTAGTTTTTGTGCGAGACAGGAAAACCCACATCTATCCCTCCCACTTCAAATTATTTTTTTCGCCTTTTCAGGATATAAAAATCATAATCAGCGCTCAACCTTCGTTTGAAAGCCCGTCCTATTTTTGAGATAACAAAAGTATTTAATAAACCCACGTCCACATGATTTTGAGTTATGCTCCTTGCCCGGGAAGGACTACTTTCTGCTTGGGAACAAATATTTCGGTTATCGGTAAAAATTTCACACACATTTTATAACTTTGTTGAAAAATAGCATCATGGGAAACAAGGCAATAAAACTCGAACTAATTGAATGGGTGGCTAATCTGGAAGATGATGCAACGCTGAATTACCTGAAAATTGTCAAAGAATCAACCAATAAGCAGGATGATGACTGGTGGAACCTTTTATCGGATCAGGAGAAATCAGGCATATACAGGGGCTTACGAGATGTGGATGCTGGCAAAGTCGTAGCCCATGAAGATGTAAAGACCAAATATGGACTCTGATTACAAAATTTTCTGGACTGGAGAGGCCGTTGATAATCTTGCGTCGATCCTGGGTTATCTGGAAGAAAGGTGGACACAAAAAGAAGTCGACCATTTCAAACACAAGTTGACCAAACAACTGGATCTAATTGTTCAAAACCCAGAAATATTTCCTGTATCCCAATTCAATCCAAGATTGAGAAAAGCCGTCTTGAGTATTCATACGACCGTCTTTTATGAACTTTCAGGGAAAATAATTTACCTGGTCTATTTGTTTAGCAATTACCAGAATCCTAATATAATTAAATAGCATCAACTATTTTATTTTCCGGTAATGCAATTACCTTCCTGCTTTTGGTTTGTGCGATGCATAAAAATCCATATCTCTCACTCCCACTTCAAATTATTTTTTCGGGTTCGCCTTTTCAGGATATAAAAATCATAATCAGTGCTCAACCTTCGTTTGAAAGCCTGTCCTTTTTTTGAGATAACTAAAGCGTTTTAATAACCCTCTTCATTCAGAAAGGTGCCGGAGAACAAATCATGCTCTACGAAAACGGTCATCACCTCAGGCTATTTAGCGACGATCCATATGTAATCGCTGGTGATGAAAAGTTAGTTGATGAAGTTTTACCCGCTGTCTGGCCCGATGACTATACGCTTAGTTCTGTAGTGAAAATTGCCGAGAATTGTCCGGCAGGCCACGAAATAG
>JAAFHB010000464.1 GCA_010906965.1 Mariniphaga sp.
CTTACATAGATATTCTTTGCTCCGCGTTTTGCTGTCAGGTTTTTGCTTAATATGAAATCAATTTTTACTTTCTCAATTTTACTGGCCTTGATCTGTTCTTTCCCCTTAGCGGTGATTCCGGTTGCTTTAAGGTCAGTTGCTTCCATTTGTGCCGCGAGATTAACAGTCTGTTCCAGTTTTTTCTTATCCGATTCCAGTTGCTGATTGGCCGACTTTACCTCTGTAACTTCCTGTTTAACATCGGAGATATCAGCCATCAAACGTTGATTTTTCTGATTAAGGCTATCGATCTGGACAATGTAATTGCGCATGATGTCGCGCAACGTAGTCACTTCTTGTCGGTACTTTGTAATTTGCTGATAACTAACATTTTTTACCTGATCGACTTCCGACAGCAGGTCCTTAACTTTCGTTTGCGCATAACTGATCGTCTGGTTTAAGGAATCGTTCTGTGAACGCAGTGAATCATAGCCCGATGCCATCCTTGTTAGTTCTGAAGCGATCGAGTCTTTCTCTGCCCTGATTAAAACCGCATCTGTCCGGTATGAACTTCTTTGCCAGAAAAAAAGGCTGGCAAGCACAGCAAGTAAAACAGACAATATAATGACAATCAGATTATTTCTTTTGTCCTTCGACGAATTCTTTTCCTGGTTTTCCATAACAATTATTCCTTCTCAATACCTAATACTACCAGACAAAGGTAGGGATAATTTTGTTGCGTATCAAAAGAGGGGGCGCAGAGCGGTATTAGGAGAAGTGAATTGTCGATATAAACAATTAGGTTTGGGAAAGCGTTAATTTCAAAATGATCAGAATGGAATTAGCAGATATTAGAAAAGATTACAGGCTTGAAGCGCTGGATGAAAAGCAGATCAACCGCAATCCCTTAAGGCAGTTCGAAAGTTGGCTCATCGAAGCACTTGAAGCAAAGGTAAATGAACCTACCGCGATGGTACTTGCAACTGCCACACCCGATGGCATCCCTTCTGCACGGGTTGTACTTTTAAAAGCATTTTCTGATCAGGGAATGGGATTTTTTACAAATTACTCGAGCCGAAAAGGTGCGGAGATAGAATTAAATCAAAAAGTTGCATTGTTGTTTCATTGGCCTGAACTGGAAAGGCAGGTGAGGATCGAAGGTATTGCGACAAAAACTTCCGCGACAGCTTCGGATGATTATTTTCATAGCCGGCCTTTCGAAAGCCGACTGAGCGCCGTTATTTCCGATCAAAGCCAGGTCGTACCCGACAGGGAATATCTTGAAAAATTGTGGGAAGGGCAGCAATTCAAATCGGTGGAGAATATGATTGACCGGCCATCCAATTGGGGTGGTTATTTGGTCGAACCTTACCGAATTGAATTCTGGCAAGGCCGTCCGAACCGGCTGCACGACCGGATTCTATTTTCCCGCAAAGGAGATAAATGGGATATTTCGAGACTTGCGCCCTGACTATCTCCCTTTTTTTCTTCCCTTGCTTTTTGTATCGCGAACCGCGTTGCTCTTGTAATTAACGCTTAAATGACTTGTTTTTGCTTTTCTTTCCTTTTTTTCGTGAAAAGCTCCCTTGAATTCAGGATCAGCCAGTTTTTTCTGCCGGTCGATTTCGCGGTCGATGCTCTGCTTTTCAGGCCTGCTTAGTGGTACAACATCAATATTGTCGGGGAATGGCAACTCCTCAATCTTCATCCGGATCAATTTTTCAATATTTTCGAGGTGAAAATCCTCTTCAGGACCGATAAATGAGATGGCTACACCGTCGGTGTTGGCGCGGGCGGTCCTTCCAATCCGGTGGACGTAATCTTCGTACCTGGGTGGAAGATCAAAATTAATCACATGCGATATTTCGCTTACATCAATTCCACGAGCTGCGACGTCGGTAGAAACCAATACCCGAACACCGCCAGCCTTAAAAGCATCAATCGCGTTGATACGGGAGCTCTGGGCCTTGTTGGAATGAAGGATCCGTACTTCACCCTCTGTTCTCCGGCTGACGACTTTATAAACGTCTTCCGCATTCTCTTTTGTCCGGCAGAAGATGAGCACTCTTTTAAACTCCTCCTCGTTGAGAAGCAGAAAACTCACAAAGTTTAACTTCGTCCTGAAATTGGGAACTCGGTAGAAATACTGTTTTACTTTGTCTACAGTAGTTGCCGATGGCGCAACCTCAACGCGCTCGGGGAATGCGAGAAATTCATTGCTCATCAGCTCAATGCTTTCCGAAAAAGTGGCTGAGAAAAGGAGGTTTTGTCGTCTTGGAGGAATCACTTCGAACAGCTTATTCAGCTGAGGCATAAAGCCCATATCAAGCATACGGTCAGCTTCGTCAACGACGAGTGTTTTAATACTTTTCATGCCAAAAGCACCGGCACGGTATAGCTCCCATAAACGGCCGGGGGTCGCTACAAGAATATCGACGCCGGGTTCAAGCAGTGCCGCATGTTTTGTCCATCCAATGCCTCCGTAAACAGCGGCATGACGGATATCGGTAAATTGGGCGAGTTCGGCAATGTCTTCACCCACCTGAATGGCCAGTTCACGGGTTGGAACAAGCACAATTGCCCTGGGGTCTTTTCCTTCGGCTTTTACAAGTTTCATCAACAACGGAATGACATAGGCAGCAGTTTTACCTGTTCCGGTCTGGGCAATTCCTAAAACATCTTTTCCCGACT
>JAAFHB010000465.1 GCA_010906965.1 Mariniphaga sp.
TGCAATTGACCCCAATACCGGATTTAAAGGATGGTGGAAAAACCCTGATATCAACAATCTTGTTGCTCCAACCGCAAAGGAAACCTATGATAAAAACGGTTCCAGGTCGTTGACTAAATACCTTCAAAAAGGCGATTACCTCAGGTTGAAAACATTGACACTAGCTTACAATTTCCCGAAAAAGATAGCCAATAAACTATCAATGGAAAACCTGAAAGTCTATATTTCTTCTTCTAACGTATGGACACTCACCGACTTTACGGGTTTCGACCCCGAAACGGCTTCGAATCCTTCGATTCTTCCATCGGTAAAAACATTTAGTGCCGGACTTACTGTTACATTTTAGTGAAAATGACAATAATCAATATAATAATACGTTATGAAAATAAATATAAAATCTGATGTAGCGCAGGTCATCAAAGTTGCTTGTCTGGCTTTGGTAATGATACTTTCTGCCTGCAATAATGACCAATTTTTTGAAAAAGATGCGCCTCCTGTAACAGAGTGGAAAACAGTTGCCGATATGGAGTTTGGAATTGCTAATGCATACCGTTTATCACTTATTCAAAATGAAAGTTCATGCTGGAACTTTATGCCATTTGTTCACTTCGGACAAAGCGATATTGTCCGTGAAATTAGTGTAAATGGTGGATGGAACTCCAATGTTACCTATTCACGGGACTTTCAGCAACGCATTGGACAGACTGATAAATATGCAATTTGCTATTCTGTGATCCTTTATTGCAATAATATGCTTGATTTTATTGCTAAAGATCCTTTCCCAACAGCTTCGGAGACAGACAAAACAAAGAATATTTCCCGAATTAAAGGTGAAGCATTGTTTTTGAGAGCCTTAGCTTACTATCATTTATTGATATGGTATTCGCCAGCTTATGATCCGCAGGGAGCCAATGACACAAAATTATTGGCACTAAAATTGAATACGCCTATTACTGTGGAATTGGCATTGGATAACACACCTGCTTCTACTAAATTAATATATGATCAGGTAGTTAAGGATTTCACAGATGCCAAAGTTCTCCTGCCATTAAAATGGGAAACAGGCATGAACAATGCATATAAATTTGGAAGGGCTTCCAAACATGCTGCTGGCGCTTACCTTGCACGTACCCTGATGCTGATGGGAAAGAATACGGAAGCATTGGCAGAATTAGACGGTGTTTTAAACGATGGATCAATGCCGCGCACCCTCGAAGCTGATCCTGAAACAAACTGGTTGAATAACAGTGCAACAGCATCATGGACGAGCCCGGAAATAGTTTGGTATGCTTTTTTTGCGGATATCAACCTCTCAACAAATTTTAGGCACAACATGATGTTACATTATTTCGACAATGCTATATTCCCGAATCCCGACGATTGGCGCGATTGGTGGATTTGGTCGCTGAACACCAAAACCGTTAAACGCGTAGGTATGATGGCTGATGATAACTCCGTTCCTGCCGGTTGGGCCAATGATAAAAGAGCAAAACTTTTTCACCGTTTCGAAGGATATAATAATGCCCTTCCTTCAACTACCAAATACAATTATGTTCACCTCGTGAACCGCGCTTTTGAGGGAAGAGTAGGCTTAGTTGACCCGGTTTATATGAGCAAAAAGTATTACAGAGTACCTTTGGCTGGACAATCAAAAACTGCTCCTCCGCAAAACATTCCTGTACTTCGTTCGGCTGAACTGTATTTGTGGCGTGCTGCCTTGAAGCAAGTTACCAACAAAGGTGGTCAGGCAGCCGACCTGAACATGGTTCGTCAGCGAGCATGGGATGTTGCCAAAAGTGGTGCTTACGTTCCCCTTACTGATGCTCAGGCTACATGGGAACTGATCGATCAGGAATGGATTAAGGAGATGGCTTTCGAAGGTGACCGTGTAATTTGGTTGCAGATGTTTAAAAAACCGATTGGTTCGGGCGACCGTACCGTGGCTGATGTGAATGCGCCTTATGCAAATTTCTTCTACCCGATCCCGTTGAGTGAAACAGATTTCAATCCGAAAAACTAATTTTGTCAACTAAATATGGAGAGGTTATTCAAAAATGGGTAACCTTTCCTTTTTAAGATTATTTAGAATTGGAAGTTAAATCCTATTTGTAAATTGGATTACTATAATGTTGCCAGCTGTCAGCCGCATTAATTATTCAGATTTCCCATTATTCTTATAAATATTCCTCCATGAATTTAAACCGCAGAAGTTTTATCCGAAATACAGGAATGGCATTGTCAGGCCTTGCTATTCTACCTTCTGTAACTTTAGGTTCTAGAGGCTCAACCTTTACTCCTCAAAAAAAATATATTGCCAATCCAACGCGCTACAGTTTTAAAAATGAGCTGATTCGACTTCCTGATTTTTCTCATGACACCCCCAATTCATTTATCGTAACAGAAAAAGGAACGGAAATTCCCTTTCAGATCGAAATTATTAAAGGCAAAAAACAGGTTTGGATTTGTTCAGATTTTGCTCCAAACACCAAAACAGAATTCAGGGTAGCACCCGGTGTTCCCGTGAATTTCCCCAAAAAAGTAAACATCAATAAGCAAGGAGATTGCTATATCATTGATAATGGAAAGGTTTGCATTGAAATCCCAGCAGTATCAAATGATATTATTCCTTCTCCCATTCATTCCATCA
>JAAFHB010000466.1 GCA_010906965.1 Mariniphaga sp.
CCTATAATATTAAAAAAGGATTTGATTTATCACAACTTGATAAAGGAGAATACAGTGTTGTTTTTTCTACAGAGGATGAAGTTTACGAGTATGCGTTCACCAGAAAATAGTTATTGTTTCAATCTTTTAAAAGCCTGTAGCACTTTAATAAGTCTGCAGGCTTTTTTATGCATTTTATTAGGGGTTGCTTAAAAAATTCAGGAGAGAAAGATATTTTGGACAAACCATTATATTACAATGAGATTTCAGTATTTTTATTGCAATTAATCCCAACTGAAATGGAAAACAAAAATGAACTAAGCCGCCGGAAGTTTATTGCCAATACCGCCATAGGTGCTATCGGGACAATTAGTGCCGCCGGATTGCTGACATCCTGTGCCAGATCTGAAAAGAAAGGTGCTGAAGTAAAGTTGCCAGAGATGCTGGATATGGCACCTGATGGTAAAGTATTAAAAGCAGGCCTAATCGGTTGCGGAGGCCGGGGAACCGGAGCCGCGGTTAATTTTATTGATGCAGGACCTAATCTTCAAATTGTTGCCCTTGGCGATGTATTTCAGGATAAACTGGATACCTGTCGGGCAACACTAAAAAAGGAGCGGAATATTGAGATTGATGATGCCAAATGTTTTACCGGCTTTGATAATTATCAGAAAGTAATTGACGCGGGTGTCGACATCGTTTTGCTTTGCACCCCTCCCCATTTCCGTCCATTGCACGTCGAAGCGGCTGTTAACGCCGGAAAACATATTTTTATGGAGAAACCTGTTGCTGTTGATCCGGTAGGCGCCCGTTCGGTATTGCTCTCTTCAAAAAAGGCGGAACAAATGGGTCTAAGCATGGTCAGCGGAACCATACGCAGGGTACAGAAAGATTATAGGGAAACCTGGAGAAGAGTGGCCAATGGCGAGATTGGCGAGATTGTCGGTGCTAATATTGTACGCAATGGAGGAGCTCTCTGGGCAAAAAAGAGATTACCCGAATGGTCCGACATGGAATATATGCTCCGCAACTGGGCTAATTTCTGCTGGTTGTCGGGGGACCATATTGTTGAGCAGTTTATTCACGAAGTGGATGTGATGAACTGGTTTGTTGGGAAAACCCCGGTCAAAGCGATGGGTTGGGGTGGCCGGCAACGCAGAATGACCGGTGATCAGTATGATTTCTTTAGCGTGGAATATGTTTACGATAATGGAATGCAAACCCATTGTGCGGCTCGTCAGATTAATGGTTGCAGCAATCTTAAACAGGAAATTATTACCGGAACAAAAGGTTTTGCAGACTGTAACGGTATAATTTTCGATCTGAAGGGAAACCCGGTTTGGAAATATGCTTATCCGAAAGAGGGCGATACCGATCTTACGTGGAAAGTGAAAGATCCATATGTACAGGAACATGTCAACCTTATTTCAGCCATCAGGTCGGGTAAAACAATCAGCGATGCAGAAGCACAGGTTAACTCAACGCTCATCACGATAATGGGTCGCATATCGGCCTATACCGGGAAAGATGTTACATGGGAGGAGATGTTGAATTCCAGTCTTTCAATAGGTCCGAAGACCTACTTAATGGGCCCTGTTCCCAATATTCCGGAAACAATTCCAGTCATAGGCGTTGAGGCTAAATTAATTTGATACAACCGTTTTTCTTAAATAATGCTTAATCTGAAAGGTATGAACAGACGACAATTTGCAAAGAATACACTAATGGCATCTGCTGCGATTTCAACTTTTTCCATTCCTGGCATTTCTAATAACCTGACTCCGCCCAAAAGGGGTTTGAAAAGAGGGATTATGTGGGGAAGCATCGGCACTGGCACGACAATTCTTGAAAAATTCCAGGCAGCCAAACTTGCGGGTTTTGAGGGCGTAGAACCCATGAGTCATCTCGACAGGAATGAAGTTCTAAAAGCCCGCGACGCTACAGGCCTGATTATCCCCAGCGTTTGCAATGCCCTTCATTGGAAATATCTGTTATCAGATCCTGACCCAAAGGTGCGTGAAGAGGGCGTTGCTGCAATGAAGGTAAGTCTTGAAGATGCCAAAGCATATGGCGCCGATACGGTTCTTCTCGTTCCCGGACGTGTAAGCGAGACCGTTAGTTACGATGATTGCTGGAAAAGATCTGTTGAAGAAATCAAAAAGGTAATCCCGTTAGCTGAAAAATTGAATGTCAAAATTGCAGTCGAAAATGTTTGGAATAACTTCCTGCTTAGTCCGATGGAAGCTGCATCGTATATCGATCAGTTTCAAAGCAAGATGGTGGGTTCCTATTTTGATTGTGGCAACATCCTTGTTTATGGGTGGCCGGAGCAATGGATCAGTATACTTGGTCCGCGAATTGCCAAGGTTCACATCAAAGAGTTCAGTCGTAAAATTGCAGATAAACAGGGAAAAGGTGCCGGATTTGGTGTTAAACTGTTGGAAGGTGATGTTAACTGGCCAATTGTGATGAAAGCACTGGATGATATTGGTTACAACAACTGGACAACTATTGAGCAGCCAGGTGGTGATACCCCCGAAGGATTAAAAGATCTTTGCGACAGACTGACAAAAATTCATGCGAGTTGATAAAATACTTCTACAATAAAAAATGCCCGTGACTTCCGGGCATTTTTTATTGTATTGAATGTTGAATTAGAGT
>JAAFHB010000467.1 GCA_010906965.1 Mariniphaga sp.
GCTTTGACCGGAGGGAAACGGCTTTTCGGGATGAAATATCAACATATGACCATCTGAAAGGGTTATTTTGCCAGCCACTGAAGGATCTAACTTAATCAGTTCAGCAGGTAGTTGGTCATTGATCACCTCGTCAGCGATAGAATTCAGATTGATACGAATATCATCGGTGATGCTGATCACTCCTGAGGTATAAGCCGAAATGTATTCGGTATAGGCAGCAGAATCTGATGCAGTTTTCTTATTCCCTGTATTACAAGAAATTAGCCAAAAAGCAAAAAGAATTGACAAACTTAACCTAATGAAGCTTTTCATGGGATAAACGGTTAAAATGTAAATAATTGGATAAGTGAAATATTGTAATTCAACATTCAAATATACCAAATCGATTATAAATAAATAAGTAGTAAAATACAAAAAAAAATCCCTCTTCAAGGGATTTTTTTGGCCACCAATATAACTTAACTACTACTGAACGCTAAGCCTTATCAATAAGTTTTTACATTTCAAAAATTGTTTCTGGTGCAAGATCGATTTCTCCGTTTTTCCATTCAATAGTGTCAGTCACCTTAAATTGCCGGAATACGTCAATATCCTTTAGTGGCCTGAATGCAGGATAATCTCGTTCAAACAACATAGAATAAAAATCAACAATTTTATTGGTACCATCATTAAACTGTATGGATAATTTATATTCACCAATATAATCAGCCTGTATTACTTCTGTAAACATAGTATTTTCTATTTTAATGGTTCTATACTATTAGGTTGTTCGCCATTCGCAGCCTTTTCCCAGGCCACTTTGAGCTCCTCCCTATGCAAATCAAGCCATTCAAGAATTAACCTTAGTGCTCTTTCAGATATTTCACTTTTCCGTTTTCGATTTCTACAACAATTTTTTGCTCACCATATTGTGCATGAAAGTGAGGTGGATTATGATCTAAAAACATAATTCTGATTGCTATCCCGAAAAAATTGCTGATTGTTGGCATTTTTCTTTAAATCGAGTTTTATCTATACAAATATAGACTTTTTCTTTTAATGCCATCAGTCTGAGTTCAATATTTATCAGGTAAGCTTCGCGGATATTGCTTCCCTCTTGATTGCCGGTATACGTTCCGTTTGGCATCCAGGCACCCATTCCATTGGGATTAACCATGATCGCAAATCAGTAGATTATTCTATCTAAGAGGCAGAACTTAAAATCGCGAAGGTCCCGGCACATCGAACCATTTAGAAGCTTGCTCTACAGGGATGTAATTATGAATATAGTTGATTGCTTCTTCCGAGTCGGCAGCAATGAAATAGGTCGATTTGTATTCTTCTTTGGAGAACGAATCGCGATAGGCTCTTTCGAACTGATCAAACAATGAATTATAAAATCCGTCGGTATTTACGAATACAATGGCTTTATTGTGATATTGCAACTGCTTAAGCGTGATGACCTCAAGTATTTCTTCAAGGGTACCGAAACCACCCGGGAGGGCAATAAAAGCATCGGAGCGTTTGCGCATCAGGTATTTGCGGTCGCGCATATTGGGAGTGATGATCTGCTCATGATCGAGTGGTGAAGAGAGACGTCTGTTATGTATTGATTCAGGAATTATCCCCACTGACCTGGCACCCGACTGACGGGCTGCTTCCGCAACTGTATGCATTAATCCGACTGTTGCACCGCCGTAAATAATTTCATGATGGTTATCACCAATGAGTTTCCCCAATTTCTTAGCTTCATCGAAATAGAGTTCCGGAATGGCATTACTGGAGGAGCAGAAGACGCAGATGTTCATAATGGTTAAGGGTTAAGGATTAATGGTTAATGGGTAATGGGTAAGGGTTAATGGGTAAGGGTTGTAAAAGAAAAACAGCTGCCAACCCGATGTTAATCGTGCCGACAGCTGAAAAAAAAAAATTAAATATCGATATTCGCGTAAGTAGCGTTGTCTTCAATAAACTTGCGACGTGGTGGAACATCGTCACCCATTAACATCGAGAAAATATGATCAGTCTCGGCTGGGTTTTCAATGGTTACCTGACGTAAAGTACGCGTTTCAGGATTCATGGTTGTATCCCAAAGCTGTTCTGCGTTCATTTCTCCAAGACCTTTGTAACGCTGAACATGCAGCGCCTTCTCATTTCCGCCAGCCCATTCTTCAATCAATTTAATCCGCTGCGCTTCATTCCAGCAATATTGCTCCTGTTTACCCTTTTTCACTAAGTAAAGCGGAGGTGTTGCAATATATAGGTATCCATTAAGAATCAGATCATACATATACCTGAAGAAGAAAGTCATAATTAATGTAGCGATGTGAGAGCCATCGACGTCCGCATCGGTCATGATCACGATCTTATGGTAACGAAGTTTCGAAAAGTTCAAAGCCTTTTGATCTTCCTCGGTACCAATCGATACGCCAAGTGCTGTATAAATATTCCGAATTTCTTCGCTGTCAAACACCCTATGTGTCATGGCCTTTTCAACATTCAGGATTTTACCCCTTAATGGAAGAATCGCCTGGAACTTACGGTCACGTCCTTGTTTTGCTGTTCCACCAGCCGAATCGCCCTCGACAAAGAACACTTCGCATAATGCAGGATCTTTATCAGAACAGTCGGCCAATTTACCAGGCAAACCGCCGC
>JAAFHB010000071.1 GCA_010906965.1 Mariniphaga sp.
ACTTTTAATGGCGGGCCGACAATTTTCATATCATGATCTTCGAATGCTTTGGTAATTTCGGCCATTGAAGGAGGAGCAGTCCATGAATCTGTTGTTTTAAAGAACTCTTCCATTTTCCCGGCAGGGTTATACGAAACAATCAGCCTCCCTTTTTCCGTCCGCTGGACAAAAGCATGTTGAACATTCCGTGGAAGAAAAATAGTATCTCCCGTTTTCAGTTCATATTTTTCATCGCCAACCTGGAAATGATATTCTCCTTCGAGGACATAAAAATATTCATCCTGAAATGGGTGAATATGTAACGGAGGTCCGCCATGAGGTGTAAAACCAGTCTGTTCAAATACCGCTAACTCCCCATTCGTATCTTTAGACGATATTTTCACATCCAACATATTGAGGGTAACACCTTTCATTTTATAGTGTATACCAAATCGTGCCTCACCGGCATTTACTTTAAAGCCATTAGCAGTTATTGATTTCATTGTAGTTACCATTTTTGAAAAAGCAGATAATGGGTATAGCGCAAGAGCAGTCAAAATAAATTTTCCCCGTTTCATGTTTTATACTTGTTAAGAATGATTCTACATAAACAAGTAACTACAATTGTTGTTTTCGATAATCACCAAAATAAATGGTCATTGGTTGAATCATTCAAGTGCTTCGTCTTATAAAAACCACGAGATATGCGTACAATTTGAGCATACAAAACAGTAGCACTCTTATTAGCCCAATCAAAATTGAAAAACGTTGCAACAGCAGTATTCAGTTGTGCACTGCGGGTCCAGAATAACTTGTTACTGCATACCGGACAAATTCATACCCTTTAACTTCAACAATTTCCGGTTCATCCTTTTAAAATATTGCCATAATATAATCGATTTAATTATTAGTTTTTCTCCATTGCCCTGACCTTTAATTCCAAAGGCATCTTCTCAATCGCATATCTCAATGCGGTGCGGGGCATCACGGCTTTCTTCGACATTACATATTCAAATATTTCCTCTTCATGCGCCTGGCTGGCCGCTTTTAGCATCCATCCATAACCTTTCTGAACCAGATCATCACGATCCATCAGCAAGATATCTGCTATCTCAAGAATATCGCTCAAAAACTTTCCATGCCGGGCAGGAATAACCAATGATACCGCCGCCGCGCGCTTCATCCACCTGTTGTTTGATGTGGCCCACAGTTTTAATTCCGAAATAGTTTTCGGATACATTTCGACGAATTCCCCAACCGTATGATTACACAGTGTATCGCACGACGCCCAATTATCCACGTACGAGTCGATCCAATTTTCAAAGATGATTAAATCTTCCGGCGAATATTTTTTACAGACAGCATATGACCAATTACATGCAACAAACGATTCTTCAATGATGCCCGACTTCCATAATTCATTACATAGATCAAAGATTTCTGTTTTTGGCAGGTCCTTTATTGCTTTGAAGTATTCTTTGCCTATTTTGAAGACAGTGGCACTCTTTATTCCATAACAACGAATCTCTTCTTTGAAAAAATGCTGACTACTTTTTCGAAGCTGATCATCACTGTTTGCCATCAGCTCGGCACGGATATTATAAATGATCTGGCTCATATGGAATCTCTTTATAGTTCGTTTTAATAATGAACAAAGGTAAATGGATTATCGTTTCATTTTTTGAATTGCCGCATTGTCTCATCGCCGAATTACTTCATCATTTCCTGCACAAAAGGTTTTAAACCTGCGAAGAAGAATTCAACACCAATGACCATCACGATTAAACCCATCAGCCGGAGCATGATTTTATTTCCGGTCTCGCCCAAAACCTTCATAATAGGTGATGCTGCGATCAAGACAAGGTAAGTGATCACGCAAATAACAAAAATTGTAATAATCAAAATAAGCTTCATTTCTACATCAACGGCATCCTGCATCAAAACAATCGCATTTGTTATTGCGCCCGGTCCACAGATCATTGGAATGGCCAATGGGGTGATCGAAATATCGGTAATATGCTTTTCCATTTCGGATTCAGTAATCTTTGTATTGCCAAGCCGTGCCTGCAACATATCCTGCCCCATGATAAAGAAGATGACTCCTCCTACAATGCGCAAACTATCAACCGAAATTCCAAAAAACCGGAACAACAACTGGCCCGTCATTGCAAAGCTCATGATTGTAAAGAAAGAAACAATGGTTGCTTTTAAGGCTGTTTTCCGCCGGTAAACCACTTCGAAGTCTTTAGTCATGGTCATAAATAATGGCATGACGCCAAGCGGATTAAGCAATGTGAAAAAGGAAGTAAAGCAGAGCAATGCAAAGGAGAGATTGTCTGACATCATTTATAAGTTTTGGTGATTAGCTGGTTTAATGATTAAATTCAGTACATCAATTGAAGCAAAGTTAGAAATGTTAATACATATTTACAAAATACGCAACTTTGAACAATGGTCAACTCATGAAAAGTTATTAATCCGTTAATTGGTTGTTATCCTCCTTTTTCTTTTTTTCAAGCCATTCACCCGATTTTAGTTTGGCCATGAACTTTTGGTAAACCTCTTTACCAATCAAAAGCGTTCCAACCCAAAAACTCACCTCTCCCACGATAACCAATGTGGTTGTCAAAGCGACTTTAACCTTTAAATTCATCGAAATGAAAGGAAGTGCAAAAATGATCAAGAAAAACGCTACGGAAACCGAAATAAGAATAATTCCCAATCGGAATTTCAACTTTTTTTTGTCCATTTACCTTTTTAAAAATGCAATGTAAGGAAATTAACCATTTACCTTCGCTCTTTTTTTCCTTACCCTGATAATCTTACTGACAAAAAACCCAATCGCAATGGAGCATGAAACCATCATAAACCCGATTCTATAGGCTGCTGCACTGTCATTGTGGCCTAAAGCACTTATGAAAGGCACGATCATCGCAATTAAAATCAGGAAAGTCAAAACCATTGAAATATGAGCCATCGGCTTACTGCCATATCGGAGTCCACGGATTAATGAAAGCAAAAAAGCCCCCGTAATTATAGGAATGAGCGAAATCGGCGATGGATTTTCAGATCCTAAAAAGCTCCAAAGACCGAGAACCATTAAAATAAAAGCATTCATCATGCTTACCAAATATACTTTCATGAATTTCTATTTTTTGATAATAGTCTGATAACAGCGATTCCCGAAAGAATGTTGTATAACTGCGATTCTATACTACAAATAATCCAGGTCGCTGGTCATAAAGTGAACTCTGCTGGAACTTTTCCAAATTTCTTCCGCATCCAAAAATGGAACCGATGGATTCCTGAAGGGCTGAAAAACATCATCGGACAAAAACCATATACCACTTCAATTCCGTTTTCTTTACATGATTCGATGGCCGCCGCGGAACCGGATCCTTTCCCGGTACCCCTGTGCAGCCATATACGTTTGATGGAAGAATCTTTTAATTGAGGAATGAGTTGTTCAGCAACCAATGGATTCACAGCAACAATCAGGTTCTTCACATTTTCAGGAAGTGTTTTAACATCAGGAACACATTTAATACTTTCAACTTCGGCCAACAAAGGATGGACAGGAAAAACCGTGTATCCCTTTTTCGATAATTCGTGAAGCAAAGCATTTCCAAACTTTTGTTTGTCCGCCGAAACGCCGATCAATGCGATGTTCTTATCGCTCACAAATTTTTCAATAATTGCATTCATAGTTAAGTATCTATTTAAAAATCACTCCGTTAATCCTCTGTTGGTCATGATATCAGCCTTGACAAATAAAGCCATCCCTGTTTTCATCCTCCGAAAATTTAGCTTCTCATAAAAAGGTTCTTTTCCGGGCGATGCATACAAGATAAAATTGCATCCGGGAAGTGAAGCAACAATCTTTTGAATGATTTGCTTTCCTACTCCTTGTCCTTGCCAGGAAGGCAAAACGGCAACATCATAAATTGCTGCCTGAACGACGCCGTCAGATATTGCCCTGCCAAACCCAATTAATTGCTGCTCATCAAAAACAAATACAACTGAAGCGCTTTCAGAAAATACCTGCCTGTGAATAGCTGCATTGTGAAACGACATCCCCGCCTCTTTTAATATTTCAGGGACAAGTTCCCAATCGATATCATTGCAATCGTTTTGAAATTTCAATTCCATCATCCCTGTAATTATATTTCAACGAATGTACATAAAAAAACTGATCAGCAAAAGATTGAATTAACAACCTTATTGATGATCAGTTTATATTTTGAATAACCTCCTTCTTCGAATGAGGTTTTATCGTATTGCTTTACAAATACCGGATAACCCGTTTTTAATCGAGTGTTTTTGCAACTTCAACCTGTTCGAAAGCTTCGATAAAGTCGCCTTCCTTTAGATCGTTGTATCCTCTGATATTCAAACCACATTCATAACCCTTGGCAACATCTTTCACATCATCCTTAAATCGTTTCAACGATTCGAGATCGCCTGTGAATACAACGATACCGTCGCGGATCAGGCGCACCTTCGAGTTCCGAAGAATCTTTCCGTCTCTGACAATACAACCGGCAATCGTACCAACCTTTGTAATGTTGAATACAGTAAGAATTTCGGCTGTTCCTTTGATCTCTTCTTTGATTTCGGGAGCAAGCATTCCTTCCATAGCCGATTTAACTTCGTTGATCGCATCGTAAATGATGGAATAAAGCCGGATATCAATTCCTTCTTTCTCAGCAAGTTTCCTGGCACTTAATGAAGGTCGTACCTGGAATCCCACGATAATTGCATTAGATGCCGATGCAAGCATAATATCCGATTCGGTGATTTGTCCAACTGCTTTATGAATCACATTCACCTGAATCTCTCCAACTGAGAGTTTGATCAATGTATCAGAAAGCGCTTCGATTGATCCATCCACGTCACCCTTCACAATAATATTCAATTCCTGGAAGTTTCCGATGGCAATTCTTCGGCCAATTTCGTCAAGTGTAATATGTTTTTGAGTACGCAGACCCTGTTCGCGCTGTAACTGCTCGCGTTTATTGGCAATCAGTCGCGCTTCGCGTTCACCTTCCATGACATTAAACTTATCACCGGCCTGCGGCGCTCCGTTTAATCCAAGAATCAAAACCGGTTCGGCAGGACCTACACTTTCGACACGTTGATTACGTTCGTTGAACATTGCCTTGATGTGACCAAAATGTGGTCCGGCAAGAATAACATCTCCAACATTTAATGTTCCGCTTTGAACAAGAATTGTAGCAACATAACCACGTCCCTTGTCTAAAGAAGACTCAATAACAGAACCCAGCGCACGTTTATTCGGATTGGCTTTCAATTCGAGCATATCGGCTTCGAGCAATACTTTTTCGAGAAGTTCTGCAACACCTTGTCCGCCTTTTGCAGAAATATCCTGCGACTGATACTTACCGCCCCAGTCTTCGACGAGGAAGTTCATATTGGCAAGTTGTTGTTTTATTTTTTCAGGATCAGCTCCATTTTTGTCTATCTTATTAATGGCAAAAATAATCGGAACCGATGCTGCCTGAGCATGATTGATTGCCTCAATTGTCTGTGGCATTATATCATCATCAGCAGCGACAATAATAATAACAATATCTGTTACCTGAGCACCACGGGCACGCATAGCGGTAAACGCTTCATGGCCCGGCGTATCGAGGAAGGTGATCTTTCGGCCACTTTCGAGTGTTACATTATAAGCACCGATGTGCTGGGTAATTCCACCAGCTTCGCCGGCAATTACATTTGCTTTACGGATATAATCAAGAAGTGATGTTTTACCATGATCGACATGACCCATTACAGTCACAATCGGAGGTCTTGTTACTAAATCATCTTTATGATCTTCTTCTTCAATAATTGCTTCCTGTACTTCAACCGAGATAAACTCAACTTTGAAACCGAATTCATCGGCAACAACAGCCATCGTTTCAGCGTCGAGACGCTGATTGATCGAAACGAATAATCCAAGTGACATACAGGTTGCGATAACCTTTGTTGGTGGAACATCCATCATTGAGGCCAATTCGTTGACCGAAACAAATTCAGTTACCTTGATAATGCTCTTGTCCCTCTCATCACGCGCACTTTGCTCAGCCAATTTCTCACTAAAAGCAATTCGTTTGTCGCGACGGTATTTCGAGCCTTTGGTTTTTAGACCTTTCGTGGTCAGGCGAGCCAAAGTCTCTTTAATCTGTTTTTGAACATCTTCGTCTTTAACCTCGGGTTTAGCAGGTGAAGCGGATCTCTTTTTAACAACAAGTGAAATCTTCTTCTTAAGCTTGCTTTCAGGTTTATCTACCTTATCCTTTGCTTTTTCAAGTTTCTTTTCAGGTAAATCGACACGCTCTTTTACATCTTTCGGAACGCGCTTCCTTTTTTTCTTGTTGCGCGATTGATGATCTTCGATGCGGGTAGATTTCTTTTTCTCTTCAACAGGAAGATCAATGTGGCCAACCACTGTAGGGCCAACCAATTTTTTCCGTTCGAGTTTAAATATTTCTTCTGTGTTTTCGGAAATTTCGGAACTGTCGTTTTCCCTTACGATCTCAGTTTTTACAGGTCTTTCGGTTTGAGATCTGCTCATTTCTTCAGAAGCTCTGCGTGTAGTTAACTTCTTTTTAATGATCCCCGTTTTAGGCTTCTCAGTGTGTCTCGCCGGGTTAAGGTCGATTTTACCAATTACCTTTATATTGTTTTCAATCTGAGAAACATTAGAAATCATCTCAGTTTTGGGTTCTGTGCTTTCGGGTTCTTCGTGCTGCCCGGCAATAACAACCGGTTTAACCTCGACAACAGGTGCCGGCGTAACTTTAACTTCAGCTACCTGTATTTCCGTTTCAGCCTTCACCTCAACAACCGGTTTTTCAACAGGTGGTGCTACTGGCTTTTCCGCAGGCTTGTCAATAGGCTTTTCAATGACAGGTTGTTCTGCTACCGCTTTCTTTTCTGTTACGGGAATTTCGGTTTTTACCTCTTTTGGTTTGGCTTTCGGATGGTTGATATTATCAAGATCTACCTGACCTACCACGGTAATTTTGGGTTTTTCAACATCACTTACCGGAGCAGCTTCTGGCTGGGGGACTACAGCAACAGGTGCAGGTTTGGGAGTGACGGGAATTGCCTCTGGCTTACGAGGTGCGGGAATAGGTTCAACACGTTTTTCGTCCTTATAATGATGCAAACTATGATCCTTAATCATAATGGAATCATCATCGGCATCTGCTTCTTCGGGCTCTTTTTTAACTGCCTGTAAATCTTCAATTGTCACCGATTCGTTTTTAGCACGGTGGTGGCGAAGATTGACCTTGTCAGCTTCAATTCGGGCTTCATGATCCTTCCGAAATTGCTTTTCAAGAAGCTCATGCATATCTGCCTCAATTTTTGTATTCGGATCAGTAGAGATTTTAAAACCCTGCTTGTGAAGATAATCTACCAACGTGGTAATCCCCACGTTCAATTCACGAGCAATTTTACTTAATCTTGATCCTTTTTCCCCTGTAATCATATCTTCCCAAACAGTTAATTATGCTATTGTCCCTACCGAGTTTATATCATTTTTTCACAAAAATAATTATTCAAACTCAGTCTTAAATATTCGCAACACTTCGTCGATTGTTTCTTCTTCGAGGTCGGTGCGCTTGATAAGGTCTTCACGCGAAAGGCTTAATACGTTCTTAGCCGTATCGCACCCTATAGCTTTTAGTTCGTCGATGATCCAACCTTCGATTTCATCCGAGAATTCGTCAAGGCTGACATCCTCTTCATCAACAGCTTCGCGATCGCGGTACACATCAATATCATAACCGGTAAGTTGACTTGCCAGTTTAATATTCAAACCACCTTTCCCAATAGCCAGCGAAACTTCTTCAGGTTTCAGGAAAACCTCAGCGCGGTTTTCGTTCGAATACAATTTGATAGAAGAAATCTTTGCCGGATTTAAAGCCCGCTGTATGTAAAGCTGTAAGTTATTCGTATAGTTGATAATATCGATATTTTCGTTCCGCAACTCACGTACAATACCGTGAATACGCGAACCTTTCATTCCAACACAAGCGCCAACCGGATCGACTCTTTCGTCATACGATTCGACGGCAACTTTTGCCCTTTCACCAGGAATACGAACAATTTTTTTGATGGTTATTAATCCGTCGAAAATCTCAGGTACTTCAAGTTCGAAAAGTCTTTCAAGAAAAACAATTGAAGTCCGCGACAAAATAATATATGGGCTGTTATTTCGCATCTCAACGCGAATAATGACGGCACGTACACTATCTCCTTTACGGAAGAAGTCGGTAGGAATTTGTTCAATCTTAGGAAGCAACAGTTCATTTCCCTCGTCATCAAGCAAAAGTAGCTCACGCTTCCAGATCTGATAAACCTCGCCGGTTACTATCTCTCCGATTTTCGCCTTATATTTTGTGTAAACATTGTCCTTTTCAAGCTCAAGAATCCGTGTAGCCAAATTTTGACGAAGGTTCAGGATTGCCCGTCTGCCAAAGTCTGTAAATTTAACCTCATCGGTTACCTCTTCCCCAATTTCGTAATCTTCGCCGATTTTTTTCGCCAGCGTAAGTGTTATCTGAAGATTGGGATCAGTAAATTCGCTATCTTCAACTACTATTCGGTTTCGCCAGATTTCAAAGTCTCCTTTATCAGGATTAATGATAACATCGAAATTTTCGTCAGTACCAAACTGTTTTTGGAGAACACTTCGAAAAGAGTCTTCAAGAACACTCATCATGGTCGCACGGTCGATACTCTTCAGATCTTTAAATTCCGAAAACGTGTCAATCAAATTCAGGTTGTCCATATCTTCAGGATTTTAATTGAAAGAAATTACTATTTTAACTGTCTTCATTTGATCAAAACTATAAGTCAACGATTTGGTTTCTTCAACCTTTTTCCCGTCAACCCGTCCTTTTGCAAGGAATTCTAATTCAAAACCATCTATATTGGCAGATTTTAAAATTCCTTTTTGCTTTTCACCACTTTTTGTTACCGCTTCCACTTCGCGTCCAATGTTTTTAAGGTATTGACGTAAAACTTTCAATGGCAACGATAGTCCCGGAGAAGAGACTTCCAAAGAAAAATCTTCAACTTCCCGATCGAGGCTACCCTCGATATGCCGGCTGATTTGGACACATTCTCCAACACTTATTCCGGCATCACTATCTACCAGAACCGATATTGAGTTCCCTGTACCAACCGTAATATCAACGATAAACATATCGTCCGACATTACTTCATCAACCAGAATTTGAATCTTTTCCTTCGCTATCATATTTAATATCAATAAAATAGGGGACTCATGTCCCCTAATCCTTCGATTATTCTCCGGTGCAAAAGTAAACCTTTTGTGTTAAAAAAACAAATATAATTCAAATGTACAGTGAATATGATTATTTAAATGAGCAAGTTGTATAATTGGAGGCTGAAAAAAGCAGAACATTTCTTAGTTTTGACCTTTCATTGAATTAAAGGAAACAAAGTTGAAAAGCTCGAAAAACAAAATTGTTAACGATCCGGTTTGGGGGTTTATTGAATTAGACTCAGACCTGCACCTTGAAATTATTGAGCATCCTTATTTTCAGAGATTAAGAAGGATCAAACAGTTAGGACTATCCTCACTTGTATATCCGAGTGCCAATCATACACGCTTCGAACATGCAATCGGAACGATGCATCTCGTGCGTTCGGCTTTGGATGTTCTTAAAAAGAAAGGGAACAAAATCACCGAAGAGGAGGAAGAAGGTGTGATGGCTGCGCTTTTATTGCATGATATTGGTCATGGACCCTTTTCGCATGCACTTGAACAAAGTATTGTTCAGGGGATTTCGCACGAGGAGTTATCGTGCGTTTATATGGACGAATTAAACCGCAAGATGGATGGACGGCTCAGTCTGGCCATTGAAATCTTTCTGAATCTTTATCCCAAACGATTTCTGCATCAACTTGTGAGTAGTCAGCTCGACATGGATCGCCTTGATTTTCTGAAGCGTGATAGTTTCTTTTCCGGGGTTTCGGAAGGTGTTGTATCGTCGGAACGGATCATTAAGATGCTCCACATTCAGCACGATCAGCTCGTTGTAGAAGTAAAGGGGATCTATTCGATCGAGAAATTTCTGATCGCCCGCCGGTTAATGTACTGGCAAGTTTACCTTCACAAGACGGTTATTTCAGCTGAACATATGATGATAAAACTGTTGCAACGCGCTTCCAATCTTGCATCAGCAGGTGTAAACGTGCCAGCAACAGGTTATCTTGCCTTATTTTTAAACAAAGAAATCAAAGCCGACGACTTTCGCTCAAACGATTTGACCATTCGGAATCGGGCGTTGCACCATTTTGGCTATCTTGACGATGCCGATATCCTGTGTTCCATCAAAGGTTGGATGCAACATCCAGATCCGGTTCTTTCGAATCTTTCGAGAGCGATAATTGATCGTAATCTTTTCAAAATCAAGCTATCTAAAACCCCATTTTCAGAAAGTAAACTTATCAATCTTAAGGAACAAGCCATAAAGAAGTTTGGAGTTAGCATGGAAGAAGCGGCTTTTTTTGTAATTGATGGTAAAATTACTAACAGCGCTTATGATGAAGAAGCTGAAAATATCTATATATTGTATAAAAATGGTAAATTAAAAGATATCAAAGAGGCTTCGGACATTAATCTTGAAGGGCTTACAAAGACTGTGCGCAAACATTTTGTGTGTTATCCCGTAGAAATCATCACAAGGTAATTATTTTAATTATTTTTGCAGCATAAAATTTAAAGACGAACGAATGGAGTTTTCGGCAAACGATATTGCAACTTTACTAAACGGCGAAGTTGAGGGAAATGGCAATGTTAAGGTTAGTAATATCTCAAAAATCGACCAGCCAATACCCGGTACACTTACATTTTTATCGAATCCAACTTACACCAAATATATTTACACCACTACTGCATCAATAGTAATAGTCAACAAAGATTTTGTACCTGAAAACAAGTTGTCGTGTACTTTAATACGAGTCGAGGATGCTTATGTAGCCCTGGCTAAGCTTCTCGATTTTTACACAAAAACCAAACCTTCGAAAATGGGGATCGAACAACCCTCCTTCGTAAGTAAATCAGCAATTTTGGGAGAGCAAATCTATCTTGGTGCCTTTGCGTACATTGGTGACAATGTATTGATAGGAAACAATGTAAAGATATATCCGCATGTTTATATTGGTGACAATGTAAAAATTGGAAATGACACTATTCTCTATTCCGGAGTGAAAATTTATGCTGGTTGTTCAATCGGTTCTTCATGTATCTTTCATGCAGGTTCAGTGATTGGCGCCGATGGATTCGGATTTGCTCCTAATCCCGACGGAACCTATACCAAGATCGAACAAATTGGAAATGTTATTATCGAAGACAACGTTGAGATCGGGGCAAATACAACTGTCGATAGTGCCACCATGGGGTCGACCATTATCCGGAATGGAGTCAAACTCGACAATTTGATTCAGATCGGTCATAATTGCGAAATAGGCGAAAACACGGTAATGGCTGCACAGGTTGGCATCGCTGGTTCGACAATTATTGATAAAAACTGTGTTTTTGGAGGACAGTCAGCGGTTTCAGGGCATATTACTATTGGAGAAGGGACTAAAGTAGGACCAAAATCGGGGATTATGTCGTCGGTAAAGCCGAATTCTGTTCTATTGGGTGCACCAGCCCTTGATTTCAAACTGGCCATGAAAACGTTTTCAATTATCAGGAACCTTCCCGAGCTTCGAAATGATGTGATCGAACTTCAGAAAAAGGTTAAGGCCATCGAGGACGATAAATAAGCTTTCAATAAAACATCCTAAGGAATATCACATATATAATCAATGAGCCACCAAAATCGGGGGCATTAAAAGAGAAAAAATTTCGTGAAATGATGAGTATTAAACAAAATACAATCGAAAAAGAGGTCACCATTTCAGGCAAAGGCCTACATACTGGCATTGAAGTCACGTTAACGTTTAAGCCTGCCCCCGAAAATTTCGGGTTTAAGTTTAAACGAATTGATCTTCCCGGTGAGCCTATGATTGAAGCCAATATTTCAAAAGTTAGAGGAACATCGCGCGGAACTGTTTTGAAAGATGGGGATGTTGTGATCAGTACAATTGAGCATGTAATGGCAGCATTAATCGGAACAGGGATCGATAATGTCCTTATTGAAATGAATGGTCCGGAAGCTCCGATCCTTGATGGAAGCGCGGCCCCTTATGTAAAAATTCTCGGCGAAGCAGGAATCGTTGCCCAACACGCTGATGTCGAATATTTTGAAATCAAAAGGAAAATTGTCTACAGGAATTTGGAAACCGGAACAGAAATAATCGCCTATCCGGATGATGATTTCAGCATTGATGTGATGATTTCCTACAACTCGGTTGTTCTCGACAATCAGTATGCCACTTATAGCAGTCAGACAAATTTCGCAGAGGAGATTGCTCCTTGCCGTACCTTTGTTTTTGTCCGCGAGCTCGAAATGCTTTTGAAAAATAATCTCGTAAAAGGGGGTGATGTCGATAATGCCATTGTGATCATGGATCAGCCGGTGACACTTGACGAATTGAACCGGATTGCCGATTTATTTAATCAAAAACATATCGAAGTCAATAAAATAGGCATTTTAAACAATATTACACTCCGTTTCGATAACGAATGCGCCCGTCATAAGTTGCTTGATGTGATTGGTGATCTCGCATTAATCGGTAAACGAATCAAAGGGCGTATTGTTGCAAAACGGCCGGGTCATGGACCCAATACCGAATTTGCCAAGATGCTTCATAAAGAGTATCTTAAATGCATTTCAGAAAATACAGCACCGGAATACGACCCTAACAAGGCTCCTTTATATGATGTAAATCAGATCAAGAAGATGTTACCGCACCGTAATCCGTTCCTCTTATTAGATAAGGTGATTGAGAAGGGTACTGATTACATTATTGGGGTAAAGAATGTGACGGCCAATGAACCATTTTTCGTAGGTCATTTTCCGGCAGAACCGATAATGCCTGGTGTTCTGATTATCGAAGCAATGGCACAATGTGGCGGCGTTTTTGTAATTAGCTCGCAACCCTCCGATGGTGATTATTCTACCTATTTTATGACGATGGACAGCATTAAATTCCGCAAGAAAGTTGTGCCAGGCGATACGCTTGTTTTCAGATTAAAACTGCTCGGGCCCATTCGTCGTGGAATTGCTAATATGCGTGCAATCGCATTTGTCGGCGATACCGTTGTTTGCGAAGGAGAATTTATGGCTGTAATTGCAAAAAACAAATAGAGATCCTGGATATTTAAAATGCCAGCATTTAATTCAATAATAATGAATCAACCATTAGCAAATATTCATCCCGAAGCAAAGATTGGCACGGGTGTTATCATCGAACCGTTCGCAACGGTTTCGCGCGACGTAGTTATCGGCGACGGATCGTTCATTGGTCCTAATGCCACTATTTTGCCCGGATGCAGGATTGGTAAAAACTGTAAGATTTATTCCGGTGCAGTCATTGGCGGCGAGCCACAGGATCTAAAGTTTAAAGGAGAATATTCAACAGTTGAAATTGGGGATAATACCACCATCAGGGAGTGTGTTACCGTAAACAGAGGTACCTCAGCCAAAGGAAAAACTGTGATTGGAAGCAACTGCCTTATTATGGCGTATGTTCATGTTGCGCACGATTGCGTTGTTGGTGACAGTGTCATCCTTGTAAACTCCGTTGCCCTTGCAGGTGAAGTTGTCGTCGACGATTTCGCAATCATTGGCGGTCAGACAGGGATTCATCAATTCTGTCATATTGGTAAACATGTAATGCTTTCAGGCGGTTCTCTCGTACGTAAAGACGTTCCTCCTTATATTAAAGCGGGTCGCGAACCTTTATCTTATGCCGGAGTTAATTCAATTGGTCTTCGACGGAGAGGCTTCTCCAATGAAGTCATCTGTCAGATTCAGGATATTTACCGGATTATCTATCAGAAAGGTTATAATAACAGTCAGGCACTCGAAGTAATCGAAGCCGAACTGCAAGCCTCACGCGAACGCGATGAAATTCTCCTTTTCCTGAAGGATTCGAAGAGAGGAATTATTAAGGGTTATTTTCCTGATTGATAGCGGGCTTCAATAACCATCAAATCATGCTGAAAAGGGCGAATAAATTGTTATTCGCCCTTTTCAGGTTCAATTATAAAAGTAAAAGACAAATATCATGGTGATCAGGTAAATCCATGTCAATATCTCTTTCCAAATATGTTTCTGGTCGGAAAGAAGGTAATTAGAAATAAAAAATGCGACAGGAATTGTTGATAAAGCGACGATTTCAACCCCAATTGTCATTAAACCTAATGCTGCAGCCACTACTAAACCAAGCATCCAGTAAAAGATAACAAAATACTTACGCAAACTCACTTTCAGTCGGTGATAAGCTGAGATAACTGACAAGCTTCCAAGTGCAGAAACAAAGACAATCAACCCGGTAAGTATTAAAAAATAAGGCTCTGAGAGATAGGCATTGTGATCAGTCCAAAGCATTTTGAGCATATCATTCCATAACGATGTATCCGTATCGCTTAAAAAGGAAAATGCCCACATAAACATCCATGGAGCACCAAATCCAAAGAACGGAACAACCAACAGCCGCCAGTTATCGCCTTTTTGAAGTACAAAGATGGAGATCCAAACCAAAGGGAAAAGAACCAAGGCTGGAAGATAAAACAAAGAGGCCAGCGACAGAAAAAATGAAGCATTAAAAGTAAACGTAATCTCAACAGGTTTGTGATAGGTATCGAGAATGAAATAGATTGAAATAAGGACGCATAACGTTGCCAGGTGAACAGGAACAAGTGCATGAAGCGACTGAAGCGAAGAAACGGTGATCAAATAGATGATCCCAGGCAAGTACGATCGATTTCTCACAAAAAGGAATGAAGAACCCAGTTGTGCAACAAAAAAAGAATTGATTAGCACCAGGAAAAAGGCGATGAAAACCTGCCAGAAATCTTGCCCTTTCAGAAAATTAAATACCAAATAGTAGAGCGGCATAGCTCCATTGGCAAGTTTAATATCTAACAATTGCGGTGCACGAAAACTATACATCCAGAAAAGAAGCCCTGCAACAGGAATCAGCAAGGGACTGAATAGTGTATTACTCTTAAAAATGCGTAATAACATAAATTCTTAAATTAAAGGTCAAAGCCCAAATCTTTCCGAAAGTACACATTTTTAAATTGAATCATCGAGGCATTTTTGTAGGATAATTGAAGTGCCTCCCTAAAATCTTTCCCCTTCGAACTGATAGCGATTACCCTTCCCCCATTTGTGACAACATTACCCCCGGAAATCTTTGTTCCTGCATGGAAAAGAATACTGCCGAAAACTTTTTCGGGAAAGGTAATTACATCTCCTTTTTCGTAAGTTCCGGGATACCCCCCCGCGACAAGCATAACGGTAGCAGCGGCATCAGAATCGATCTCAAGCTCGCGATCGGCCAGGTCACCATTGGCAACACCCTCAAACAGATCAACGAGATCGGATTTTATTCTCAATATAACTGCCTCTGTTTCGGGATCACCCATGCGAACGTTGTACTCAATTACAATTGGCTCCGAATGAACACTGATAATCCCGAAGAAGATAAATCCCTTATAATCGATTCCTTCGCGTTGCAAACCGTTCACAGTTGGAATAATAATCCGTTCCTCAACTTTCTTCATGAAAAGGGCATCGGCAAAAGGAACCGGAGATATGGCACCCATTCCACCCGTGTTCAATCCGGTATCACCTGCTCCAATCCGTTTGTAATCCTTAGCTACCGGCAGAATTTTATAGTTTTTACCATCGGTTAATGCAAATACAGAACACTCTATTCCTGATAAAAATTCTTCAATCACTACTGTTTCGCTGGCCTGACCGAACATTCCTCCAAGCATTTCGCGCAACGATTGCTCCGCTTCGGCAAGATCTGCAATGATCAGAACACCTTTACCGGCAGCCAGACCGTCAGCTTTGAGCACATACGGCGCCTTTAAGGTATGCATAAAACGGATGCCTTGTTCAAGGTTATCTTTCGTAACTGAAAGGTAGGCCGCAGTTGGTATACCATGACGCAACATAAACTCTTTCGCAAAATCTTTACTCCCTTCAAGCCGGGCTCCACGCCTGATTGGTCCTATTACGGAAACGTCTTTTAACAGCTCATCTGCAAGAAAAAAATCGTGAATTCCTTCCACCAATGGCACTTCAGGACCTACAACAACCATATCGATCTTCTTATCCAACACGGCTTTGCGAATTGACTGAAAATCGGTAATACTGATTTCAAGGTTAGTTCCGAATTCGGCTGTTCCGGCATTTCCCGGAGCAATATAAAGTTGATCAATTTTCGGACTCTGACTAATCTTCCAGGCAAAAGCATGTTCCCTTCCTCCTGAACCAATGATAAGAATATTCATATTTTCCCGATCTGTTATAAAATTACATAAAATAATAAGCGTGAATGGAACCGCATATCGTCTTTACAGACAGATACTCGTCTTCTAAACATTTCGCAGTGCAAAATAAGCAAAGTTTTAGGCTTAAGGCTGACAAAATATATTAAATTAAGGTATCTTCACCGTTTCAAACAACAAAACTAAATTGCTAATCATGGAGAATAACTTATCCAGAAGAAATTTTATTCAAAAAAGTATCGTAGGTGGGATCGCACTTGCTGCCATTAGCCCATTTGCAGCCATGGCAAAATCTGAAAAACCGGCAATGAAACTTGGCCTGGTGACGTATCAGTGGGCGAAAGACTGGGACTTACCCACTTTGATTGCCAACTGCATACAAACGGGCGTACTTGGGGTCGAACTGCGGACAGAACATGCGCATGGTGTAGAAACCAAATTAAATGCAGCTCAACGCGCTGAAGTAAAAAGAATGTTTGCCGACAGTCCGGTCGCTTGCTTAGGGTACGGTGCGAATTTCGAGTATCATAGTCCAGACGCTGCTAAACTTCGAATGAATATCGACCAAACCAAAGAATACATTAAACTTTGCAAAGATATTGGAGCATCAGGGATAAAGGTAAAACCAAATGACCTGCCAGAAGGTGTCGCAAAAGAGAAAACCATTGCACAGATTGCCGCTTCGTTAAACGAGGTTGGAAAATTCGCACTCGACTATGGTCAACTTGTAAGGGTTGAAGTACATGGCAATAAAACGCAGGAACTTCCCAATATGAAAGCGATTTTCGATCAGGTGACCGAAAAGAACGTGAAAATGTGCTGGAATTGCAACGATCAGGATCTTCTTCCTCCAGGCCTTGAAGGAAACTTCAACAGTGTTAAAAAATGGCTTGGCGATACCGTACATGTCCGGGAATTCAACATCGGAGAATATCCTTACCAACAGCTTTTCGATCTTTTCGCCGCGATTCACTATAACGGATGGATACTTCTCGAAGCGCGTACTGAACCGGCTGATAAAATTACAGCCTTAAAAGAACAGTTGGAACTTTTCAACCAGTTGGTTGCCAACTCAAGAAAAGCTTAACAAATTATAAAACAATAGGTTGTTTAAAATGTTTAACCTTTAATTTTCGATAAATAAAGCTTCCGGAGCGCTTCCAAATATTCAATTGTAAGATTCTTGGAATAAATACGAACCATCTCCTTTAATTTTCCCCTGATAAAAAAGCATCCGGAAGCAGCATCGAATCCGGTTAATTCCCAGTTGTATTTTACCTTCAATGTCGCCTCATCAAATTCATTTTGAGTTAGCTTGTGAGGAAGGAGTAAGTATGCGTGATAATCTTCACTGGTATCAATATAAATTCCTTTACCTAATTTAATTATATTAAATATTTTCAACAGCTGAATAAACCCTTTTTCATTCTTTACATTTGTCAGTGTATTCATTTTTAGCTTTATACCAGCCGTCATGAACTCATTTTGAATTGCGATGAGCTGATCAAAACTATCGAGATGGCGTAAACGAACGACGTCGAAATGTTTATCAAACAAGTCAATTTTACCTTTAGCTGCTTCAAAGCGCCAGTCGTAAGTTTTTTTAACCGCCAATTTTGCACGTTCAATGTCAAAAACGCTGTATTCGTGATCGAGTGCGACATAAAGATAAACCGGCTTTGGATTATTCTCCTGGTAATTGTAATATCCAGGAAATGGTGCTAACGATTCGAACACCAGAGAACCGGGCCGGGATTTCCCTTGAACAACAAATAATGATTCACTCTTTCCCAAGGTTCCGTAAACTTCGTCCTTTCTGTTTTTTCCCATAGCAGCAAAGTATTTAAAAGTGATTGGCTGAGTTCAGAAACCGCTGGGTTCGTTTTAAACGAACCCAGATCATTCGAAACCCGCAGTTAAATTACAAATATTTCAGTAGTATTTCAATTCCTATAAGGTATTTTTGCGAACGGAATCCTCAACCTTGAAAATTGAGCAATTCTTCATCGGAAACAAATGATCTGTTGACCGGAATCGATCAATATTGAATCTGTTGCCAGCGTAATCGTTTAAATACGATATAATTACATAAAAGTAATCATGAATGTCAAACAAGTAAATATAAATGGTGCAGGGAGTGTGGCAATCACTAAAAACCGCCAGGCGACACGGTTTAGACTCGCTGTCCGACCCGACGGGAGCGTGCGGGTCACGATTCCATGGACCGCTTCATTCCAAAGCGGCGAGAAATTTTTATGCGAACACCTCCAATGGATCGCTCAGACCAAAGAAAAACTGGCCGCAAAATTAGGCGCTCCAAAACTTATTCAGCCAGGGCCATTGTTCTCAACCAGGAATTATAATTATCATGTATGTTCGTCGGATGTATCACGGCTAAAAATCAGGTATTCCGAAAAAGATAAAAATGTCATCTTCGAATATCCAATTTCTCAATCTATTGAGTCGATTGAGTTACAAAATGCACTAAAGCTGGCAATCGAAAATGTTCTAAGGTTTGATGCCAAAAAGTACCTGCCAGCAAGAATTGCGGAACTTGCATCTAGTCTGGGGTATACCTTCAAAAAGGTAACTATTAAAAACAATAAAACCAATTGGGGAAGTTGCTCTAACCGCAAAAATATCAATCTCAATCTTCACCTGATGCGACTAAGCGATCCGCTGATCGACTATGTTATTGTCCACGAACTTGTCCACACCATCATTCCCAATCATGGACCTGACTTTAAGTCAACATTGCATAACCATTTTCAGAATTCGGCAGAAATGGAACGCGAGTTAAAGAAAGCAAAAACAGGAATCTATTAAGTATCAATAATGTAATAAACCAGCCTGATCTGCCATCATGGTTAGAATGTAAGAAAGGAAAAAAGCGAATATGGGCGCAATAAACCATATAATCCAGAGTTTTTTCACAACTTTATTTGAAAAAGTTTCCTTCCATCCTTTCTTCGAAACGCTTAAGGCAAGGATTGCAAAAGTATTAAGTTGCACCAACGATGTTGGAATACCCTTGCTAACCGATGCAAAAAGCAAAAGTGATGCGGTAATCACAGAGATTATTGAGGCTTCAACTTTACCGATCTCAACGATTTCGGTTCCGGTTTTCACGATCAGTTTGCGACCAAAGATTGAGCTTCCAATACCAAAAGACGGTGCAATAATCAAGGTTGCCAGAATCATGATCAGTACAAAATTACTGCTGGTTGGATTGATATGTAATTCATTGGTGATCATTGATGCAATTGGTCCTGATGCATTTGCCACATTGTTCGATCCGATCGAAAAAGCGACATAACAGCTGGTGATAATTACAACCCAGCGAAAGAACGACTGCCTTTTTATGGTCTGAAAATAGCCGGGATGTTTGTTATCGAACCGCTTTATTGAAATTGTGGCTATCAGGTACATAATTCCGAAAGAAATGATGGGTAGTACAACCCACATCGGAATAATCTCCCAAAAAATCTTTCGTACATTTAACTGATCCAAATAATAAGCAGGAGCAGCCAGCGCCAGAACTGTTGACTGCGAAGTTGATTGAGGAACGCCAAGCAAATTGGCAAAAAGGAGCGAAAGTGCGACTGAAAAAAGGATAATGGTCGTCAATGTATAATTTAGACTTTCGGCGGGGAGAATTCCTTTACCCAATGTGACTGCAGTATTCTTCCCGGCAAGTAAAGCTCCGACAAGTACGCACAAGCCAAAAAGACCAGGAATTAGATCCTTGCGCAATATACCTGAACCATAAGCAGTAGCAAAAGCAGGTGAAGTACCGCTTCCTCCCATATTAATCGCCAGAAACATAGCAACCAAAAATGGCAGGAGCAATCCATTAAGCATCGGTGACAGCATATTCAAGAAAAATTTAGCTGCGAAGGTATTCAATTAAGACTAAAGCGCCAACAAATTTTGCAATCACCAAAAAAACGGAGAACTTTGAACCGAATGAAAGCGATTCTTTGTAAAATTGCTTTGGTAAAAATTATTCCGAAAAGGATAAAATTATTGATGGCTTATGGCGGATGGTTACAAGCTTCGGGCACCAAGTTGCCCGTGGCAATCCACCATTGAATTAGCTATTTCGACACTCAAAATATTAATTATCTGATAATTATATATAGAATGGTAAAATGGGATAAATTGATTGCAGACTGCCGACTTGGCCTTGAAGATCGGATGGTCCAGGAGGCGGATGATATCCGTTCAACCTTTCAGCGCGATTACGACCGGATTATATTTTCCTCCCCTTTCAGACGGCTCCAGGATAAAACACAGGTTTTTCCGCTGCCGGGAAGTATTTTTGTTCATAACCGTCTCACCCATTCGCTCGAAGTCGCCAGCGTCGGTCGTTCGCTCGGAAATCTTGTTACGGCAGCAATAAGAAATAATCAGAAATTTCATTTTCAGAATATTGTAGGCGAAATAGGAGCAATCGTTTCAGCGGCATGCCTTGCACACGATTTGGGAAATCCACCTTTTGGACATTCCGGAGAAAGTGCCATTGCCGATTTTTTTAAAAGAGGCGGTGGATTAAAATACCGAAGCGAAGTCACTGAAGCACAATGGACTGATTTTACTTGTTTTGAAGGAAATGCCAACGCTTTTAGGGTCCTAAGTCATCAGTTTGCCGGCAAGCGAAATGGAGGATTTGCATTAACATACAGCACATTAGCAAGCATTGTTAAATACCCCTACGAATCGTCAATCGCAGGAGGAAAACCCAAATTCGGCTTCTTTCAAAGCGAAAAAGAGTTGTTTCGGAAAATTGCCTCCCAACTTGAAATGGTGAAAATTTCGGAAAACCCGCTGCAATATATGCGGCATCCTTTGGTCTATCTGGTCGAAGCAGCCGATGACATCTGTTACCAGATTATGGATGTGGAAGATGCCCATAAACTAAAAATCCTTACTTATCCCGAAACAGAAACGCTCTTTCTTAACTTTTTTCATACCGAAGCAGATGCTCAGTTAATCGACAATATCACAAGCACTTTAAATCTTGTGAGTGATTGTAACGAAAGGATCGCTTACCTCCGCGCAATGGTGATTAGCAAACTTACAAAAGAGTGTGCGGCCATTTTTATTTCACGGATCGACTCATTCGACAATGCAGCAAAGATAATTGCGCTATTTAAATCACTACCTGAACCTTCCAAAAGTGCAATGGCTCAGATTCAAGAAGTTTCACTCAAAAGAATTTACAATGACAGGGCTGTTATCGAGATTGAAATTGCGGGTTACAAAATTCTCGGAACATTGCTCGAAGCATTTATCACTGCCGTCGTTCATCCAGACGATTTTCTATCGAAGAAACTTCGGACATTGATTCCATCCCAATATCAGAATCCCGATGATTCGATGTACGGGAAAATCCAGTCGGTCGTTGATTTTGTCTCGGGAATGACTGATCTCTTTGCACTCAATCTGTACCGGAAGATTACTGGTATGGAGTTGCCAGGAATTGCCTGAACATTCGTAATTTTGGTTATATTCAATATTAATGTTTATAAAATAAGTATTTGGCCGTCATTCTTAATATTTAAGATTGCAAAAAATATTTCATAAGTTTCAGCATAGCATACAATAAATAATCAGTACTTTTACCGAACGACTATTTCCAAATTTTCCATCATCAAGACTAAGACCAATTGTGAAACATTTTCAAATTGCACATTTGTATAAATCACTCTTTCTGATTATTACAATTCTTCTTTCCTCTCATTTAAGTAAATCGCAAGATATTCAAGAGATTAAAGTTACAGGAAGTTTTACGAAAGCTCCCATTCAGGAGTTTTTCAATTCACTTGAAAAAAGCTATGGAATCCGATTTTTTTATAAGGAAGAGTGGATTAAATCAACTGAAGTTACCAAAATATTCGACAATGTACCGCTGGTACAGGTTATGAATCAGATCCTCGCGGACAAACAATTGACTTTTAAATTCTTTCAGAATAGTTCAATTGTCATATATCCGCAGGGCGCTGACAACCGTAACGGGGCAAATACGGATGATTCTCAGATTCTGGTCATTGGCGACCCGCTTAACCAGGGTCGTTATCAGCGGGCCAAACTTCAAGGGCGGGTGCTCGACGGTAAAAATGGTGAGACATTAGCCGGTGCCGTGATTTACAATATCGAAAGCGGACTCGGAACATCCACCAATTCGAATGGAAAATTTTCGATGGAAATGGCTGCCGGCGAAATGCACCTGCGGATTTCTTTTATCGGTTACGAGAATCAAACACAGAAGATACGACTTATTCAGAATGGGAACGCTGATTTCGAACTTTTCGAACAAAGCCATTACATTGATGTTTATATCACTCAGGAAGTACTCCACTTTTCAGTCGAAAAGTATACCACTTAGTCATAACGAAACGAGGATAAAAACTCGTTTATTAGCAC
>JAAFHB010000468.1 GCA_010906965.1 Mariniphaga sp.
AAGTGTAAAACATTCCCGTATCACTTAAAAATTGAATTTTAAAGCCTAATCAGTTTATTCCTTTCCTTTTTACTACTTACAAAATTATTAAAATTCCCGCACTTTAAATTCATAAATGTATTACAAAATGAAGTCATACCCTTTAAGATTGGTTTTACTTCATGGCTCAGGGGAAAGTCAAAGGGTAAATTAAATTTCTCTATCAAACAGGGTTTAAATCGTCCGGTCGGGTGAATCTCAAAAAATCGGGGAGGTTAAACTCTCCATCCCAGGGGGAAAATTGGTAATAATTCATCATAGGTATATCATTGTACCCATAAGTATCAAGTCACCTCCCCAGATTCTGAACATCCTGGATTCGGCGCGTGTAGAGAAACGAGGACCTTCAATTGTAATTATGCAGCCGTTTTGGTGAATGTTTAAACTAAGTTCGCCACCGGCGGCTATCAGTTTCTTTCTTAACTGATTATTAAATGGTTCTGCCATAGGTGTGTGCTTCATTTCGTTGCGCAGGAACTCCTTAAAGAAGGTTGTTTCGCGGTGTCGCGTAAAATCGATAAACTGATCAGGAACAACCAGGTCTCCACGGCTAATATTTTCGCGGAGACTGCCACACGCAGTTGTTGCAAGAATATGAGTGCATTCTAATTGCTGAATAGCAAATAGATTGGCCCTGTTATTGACTTGTGAAGGAGGGATTGTATGGTCGCGTCCATGTCGTGATAACAGGACAACCTCTACCTGCCCGATTGTTCCGCATATAAAATCGGAACTTGGATACCATAGGGTGTCTCCACTTTGGTGCGTTTTGCATTGTGAAGAATTTCAGGGTTCTCTAATCCTGATCCTCCGATGATTGCGATTTTTGTCATTCGATTTAAATATAAATTGTTTCTGGCTACTTGCGGCTGGCAACTGGCTACAAGCAGCTAGCTACTAGCAATTTGTTTAGGCAATCATCCTGCCATAATAAGCACATTATTAATATATTATAACACTCTCTGACTCTTCAAATCTTTCATTCTTTCATTTCAATTCAAGAATCATCCTCGCCGCCTCTTCCATCGTTCTGCCGAATGCGATGATTCCTTCTTTATGACCACCCATCACAAATATCTTTTTATCCAGTGTTTCTGGAAGCGTCATGATTTTACTGATCTCGAAAGCCATTGTGGGTGTACCATATTCAACGGTTTTATCGGTAGTCGGGAACACATCAAGGTGCTTTTCCCATAATTGAAGGTTGTGGATGTGGATCACAGCTCCGACTTCTGAAGTGGCAGCGTAAATAGCTGCATGGCTCATCGATTCTGCGGAAGCCTTGATTAATCCGCGGCACCAGAGGGCGTTCATCAGAGGATTGCATCGTTCAACCAACGGATAGTGAATCTGATTGAGTTCCGGAATTCCTCCTGTGGCAGTACCTGAGATATAAAACTGATCGGTTTTGGGTACACGTATTGAAATATTGCCATAGCCGATGCCGTCGGGATAAGCGCCAATTAAGCATTTATCCCATAGTTCTTCTCTCCAATAATTCAATGGATCAAATAGTTCAGAGGGGATTACAATCTTTTCAGCGGTTAGATGGCAATCGAATTTTAGATAACCTTCTTGTGGCTCAGCTTTTTTCATGAAAAGGGTTTAAGTTTGGTCAAAGATAATTAGAAAATGATTTCACGCTTCCGGGAATAAACTCAGAATGTCTTCCTGATTCGCTTTGCAAATCCCTCTTTCTGTAATAAGCCCGGTGATATATTTCGCTGGTGTTACATCAAAACCAAAGTTGGCTACCGGCGATTGCTCGTTGACAATTCTGATCTTTCCGATTTGACCGTTTTCAAGTTTCCCCTCCATCCAGCTGACCTCCTCCGCATCCCTTTGTTCGATAGGTATTTCCCTGATTCCATCTTTCATTGTGAAATCAATTGAAGAGGAGGGAAGTGCTACATAAAAAGGGATGTTGTTATCGAACGCGGCAAGTGCTTTGAGGTAGGTCCCAATCTTGTTGGCCACGTCACCTGTTGAGGTGGTCCGGTCGCTCCCGACAATACAAAGGTCAACCACACCATGTTGCATCAGGTGGCCACCAGCGTTGTCAGGAATTACCGTATGCGGAACTCCTTCCTGCGATAATTCCCAGGCCGTCAGACGGGCACCCTGGTTTCGGGGACGTGTTTCATCAACCCATACATGGATTGGAATTTGTTTTTGAAATGCTTTGTAAATCGGGGCCGTTGCAGTTCCCCAGTCGATACAGGCCAGCCACCCTGCATTGCAATGCGTCAGTATATTGACGGGCTGACCGTTTTTCTTTCTGCTAATTGCTTCTATAAGTTCACATCCATAATCACCGATCGCTTCCGACCACGCAATTTCTCTTAATTTCATCCTGTTCGCTTCTTCAAAAGCCATATTACAGGCAATTTCTTTTGTCTCGCAATCAGCCAATTGTCGAACCATTTCATCAATTAAAATAGCCAGGTTGACAGCTGTGGGACGAGCTGACTTAAGGTAATCTGCATTCTGAATAAGTTCTTTTCGCCAATCGCCACTTTTGTCATTTATCAGGCCAAGATAGATTCCAAATGCGCCGGTGACACCAATCAGCGGTGCTCCCCGGACCGTCAT
>JAAFHB010000469.1 GCA_010906965.1 Mariniphaga sp.
ATTAGAAATAAAAAAGATAATCAAAAGGGCAACAATAAAAGAAATAGTGATCCCAAGTCTGGAGTGATTATCCTTTATATCGTATGGTTCGCTAAAGATCCCCGAAAAGATCGATCCGGCGGCCATTCCCGAGGTAATTGTTGATGCAATACCGGAGAAAAGCAGCGCTACTGCAAAAACGATGCCCGCATGAATCCCTAATAACGGGTCGAGCAGACTCTTGGCTTGCTGCAATTCAGTGACCATTATACCTGCCTGAAAAAACGTGGCAGCAGCAAGTAAGATCATCGCGCTGTTGATGGCCCATCCTATTAGCATTGAAATGATGGTGTCAAGAAACTCATAATTAAGTCGTCTCTTAATCGTTTTTTCATCCTGAAGGTTCCATTGACGGCTTTGAATAATCTCGGAGTGGAGGAAAAGATTGTGAGGCATTACAACAGCGCCCAATACGCTCATTATTATGACCATCGATCCTTTAGGGAAACTTGGTGTTACCCACGATTTGATGGCCGAATCCCAATCGATATTTACGAGTGAAAGCTCATACAAAAACGAAAGCCCGATGACTGATACAAAGGCGATAATCCATTTTTCTATCATCTGATAGCCGTTTGTAAAGAGCATGATAAGGACAAAAACAACCACAAGAATTGCTCCTGCACGTAATGGAATATCAAGTAACATTTGCAGTGCAATTGCACCACCAAGAATTTCAGCAAGTGAAGTTGAAATTGAAGCCAGGATTGCTGTAACCAGCACTGCAATAGAATAACGGGGCTTCATATATTTGGTGGTCGCCTCCGAGAGGCAAAGTCCGGTTGCAATCCCAAGATGTGCTACATTGTGCTGAAGCATGATCAGCATGATCGTCGATAAGGTGACCATCCAGAGAAGGGTATAGCCAAATTGAGCACCGGCTCCTAAATTTGATGCCCAGTTACCCGGATCGATAAAGCCAACCGTAACAAGAAGACCTGGCCCCAGAAACTTCAGAATTTCAAGTCCTCCAAACTTTGGCCGGTAATCTTTCCGGTCGATATTATTAATAAGATGAGTTAATCGTTTGAACATCGTACAAAGTTAATTTATTTTGAATTTTTGCTTTTATTAAACAAACAGTTTACTTTTCATTTTGTTATTGGCCAATGTCATTCAAAAGCGGTAAATTTGTATCCGCATGATAAAAGAGAAAGTTGTTATTGGCCTTTCGGGCGGCGTCGACTCCAGTGTGGCTGCCTATCTTCTTAAGGAAGAAGGGTATGATGTAATCGGGGTGTTTATGATTAATTGGAAAGAAAACACCGGGACACTCACCGCTGGTTGTTCATGGGAAGACGATGTAACATTTGCCGAAATGATCGCCAAAAAACTGAATATTCCATTCCATGTGATCGATCTCTCCGATTTCTATCGTAAACGTGTAGTTGACTATATGTTTACGGAATACGAAAAGGGGAGAACTCCCAACCCTGATGTACTTTGCAATCGTGAAATCAAGTTCGATCTTTTTATGGATAAGGCGATGGAACTGGGGGCTAAGTATGTGGCAACCGGTCATTATTGCAGACGGGAGATCGTTGAAGCTGATGGAACGAGCTATTATCGTTTGCTGGCGGGTACCGATCCGAATAAAGATCAGAGCTATTTTCTATGCCAGCTGAATCAATATCAACTTTCAAAATCCTTATTCCCTGTCGGGCACCTGCTCAAACCTGAAGTACGCGAGATTGCCCGTCAGCAAGGATTGATTACTGCCGAACGCAAAGATTCGCAAGGGATTTGTTTCGTTGGTAAGGTCGATCTTCCCGTTTTTCTTCAGCAAAAGCTTGCTGCGAAAAAGGGAAATGTGATTGAGATTTCAGCAGATTTCATGTCCAAAAAGAAGACATTTCCGAATGAACCAGCGTTTTTTAATAAGCTATGTGCTCCTTTTCCTTATAAGCCATGGAATGGAAAGGTAATTGGAGAACACAATGGTGCGCACTTTTATACGATTGGTCAGCGGAAGGGACTAAATATAGGTGGATTCGAAAAGCCGCTTTTTGTGCTGGCAACCGATGTTGTCCGCAATATTATCTATGTAGGCGAAGGAAAAGAGCATCCTGGGCTATATCGTCAGGGCCTGTTTATGCCGAAAGATGATATTCATTGGATACGCCCCGATATGGCAATGAATGATGGTGATGAACTGGATTTCCTCTTCAGAATACGTTATCGGCAACCACTTGAGAAAGGACGGTTTTATATGAAGAGCGATGGCGCCTATGTTTTATTTGATGAAGAACAACGCGGAATTACCTCCGGTCAGTTTGCTGCGTGGTACATTGAGGATGAATTGATAGGTTCGGGTGTAATTGCCTGAACAATCCGGAATTCCCAAAGGATAATTCTAATTCAGGAATTTCTGCTGGTTGGATAGTTTTTTTGGTGACCTATACTGAATTGCCAAACAATTTTTCAATGTATTGTAAATAAGCTATTAGTGTATTTTTATGATTGCTATAATTTATTTTTTTATAAATTATATATCAATGTCGTTTAGTTAATGATTGTTCATAAAGGTTTGTAGTTCATCGAGTAAGTTCGTTTGGGTTTTTTATTTCTGGGTTCACTTCGACCAG
>JAAFHB010000470.1 GCA_010906965.1 Mariniphaga sp.
TATTTTAGGAACCACTGGCGAAGCGCCAAGTCTTAGCCATCGGCTCCGTGAAGAATTTATCAAACGGACTTGTGAACTGGTGAATCACAGAATTCCCGTTTTGGTTGGAATTACGGATACTTCATTCGAAAGTTCGGTGGAAATCGCAGAATATTCGCAGAAAGTTGGTGCCGATGCAGTGGTTGTCGCTCCGCCCTATTATATCCCGATTTCGCAATCAGAAATGATGGACTACCTCGAAAATCTTGTCCCCAGATTACCACTGCCTCTAATGCTTTACAACATGCCGAGTTACACAAAACTTCATATGACGATAAAAACGGTCATAGCAGCAAAAGAGTTAGGTGCAATTGGTATAAAAGACAGTTCCGGAGATATGCTTTACCTGTACTCACTAATCGAAGAATTTAAGAATTCGCCTGAATTCTCCATCATCACAGGAACAGAATTATTTATTCCTGAGACAATAATGCAAGGCGGTCATGGAGCAATTGCCGGAGGCGCCAATATGTTTCCCAAATTATTTGTCGATTTATATAACGCATCAGTTGCCAGAGATTTTGATGAAATAGCTGTTCTTCGTGATAAAGTAATGAAATTATACAATACTATTTACAGTGTTGGCAAGTCGACATCCCGCTATTTAAAGGGAACTAAATGTTCCTTATCTGCGCTGGGAATTTGTAATGAATATGTTGCTTTCCCGCTTCGTAAATTTGAAGGTGAAGACAAACAAAAAATTGAGCAATACATTTCAGAAATGAAAGACTATTGACAATATAAACCTGATTACGTAGCATTTCCTCTTCGCAAATTTGAAGGTGAGGACAAGAAAAAAACAAAGCGATATATTTTGGATTTCAATGGAATTATGAACTGATCCTTTGTCGTTTCTTAATTTTTATATCTACCTTGTCGGACAAAAACCGACAAAAATTATTTATAACAAACCTAAACAAAACGATATGAAGAAACTTAAATTCCTCATTCTGATATTGATTCTTTCAAAAACTGTTCTTGCAGGCGATCCATTTAAAGGTTCAATAGCTGTCGTTAAATCCGGGTATATTTACCAGCAACAGGATGTTTCATTCCAGAGTTGCCATGCCTCAACCATTACAGAAACTGCTGAAGGATTGATTGCCGCATGGTTTGGAGGAACAGAAGAAAGAGACCCTGATGTTTGTATCTACATATCGTCCAATATAAATGGAACCTGGAATAAACCGGTAATGGTTGCTGATGGGATCCAGGATGGGAAAAGATATCCGTGCTGGAATCCGGTACTGTTCACAATGGATGGCGGGGAAATTGTACTTTACTATAAAGTTGGACCGGATCCGCGAAGTTGGTGGGGTCTTTACAAAACCTCGATAGACAACGGGAAGACATGGTCTGCGGCAACCCAAATTCCGGACAACCTTCTTGGTCCTATTAAAAACAAGCCGATAAAATTACCAAACGGGAAAATATTGTATCCTACCAGTTTTGAGACTCAGAAAGAATGGTATATCTACCTTGAAACATCGGACCAGAATTTAAAAAACTGGCGTAAGATTTCTATTGATAACAATAAATTAAATTCCATCCAGCCCACTATTTTATCATATAAGAATGGCACTTTGCAATTACTTTGTCGAAGTAAAAATAAGAATATCAACGAATCATGGTCGAAAGATGGTGGGCAGACCTGGTCGGTACTGACACCAACACAACTGCCAAATAACAATTCAGGGATTGATGCTGTCACAATTGCAGATGGACGACAAATACTTATTTTTAATCCCATAGTTAAAGGGAGAAATAAGTTGGCTATAGCCGTTTCGGACGATGGGATCAACTGGAAAGCAGCTCTACTACTAGAAAACGACCTTGATCCGAACGCCGAATTTTCATATCCTGCCGCAATTCAATCGAAAGACGGTCTAATCCATTTTACCTACACCTGGAACCGTAAATTAATCAAACATGTGGTTATAGATCCTTCAAAGCTGAAAACCAAACCGATATTGAATGGTATCTGGCCCGAAGAATAAATACCTATAATCATCAACAAATCAGATTATGAGAATGATCCAGCTATTTTCAGTATTATTTCTGTTTGCTTCATTTAGTGCGATCGCCCAAAAAAGGAATGCAAAAAACGCAATTGTAAGCGAAGAGATCATTTTCCCGCTCCAGAATGAACATACACATGGGAGCAGCATTGTTATGTTACCAAATGGCGACCTGCTGGCAGCGTGGTTTCAGGGCAGTGGTGAACGCAGCGCTGATGATGTCCGGATTATGGGAGCCAGGTTGAAAAAAGGACTAAAAACATGGTCAATACCGTTTTTAATGGCTGACACCAAAGGAATACCCGATTGTAATCCTGTACTTTTTCTGAATCGAAAAGGCAAATTATTTCTTTTTTGGGTGGCTGTAATTGCCAACAAATGGGAAGATGCCATTTTAAGGTTCAGAACTACAAACAATTATAGTGGGAACGATGCCCCGGTTTGGGAATGGCAGGATAACATTTTCTTAAAACCCGATGACAATTTTGCAAAAGAGGTGGAAAAGAGATTCAAAGAAATGCCCGAAAGTCAGGCAGGATGGGCCGGATAT
>JAAFHB010000072.1 GCA_010906965.1 Mariniphaga sp.
TCATAGATAACTGCTGAAACAAGATGCGGAATTTTCCGAAGCTTTTTCAAAACCTCAGTTGCACCCCTTTTGTCTTCAAAAACAACAGGAACGCTGCTATATTCCGCAATAATCTCCAAATTAATTCGGGTCTGTTCGATAAGACTTTCCTTGAGGGTTGTAAACTGACGCATACTGGTATATACCAGTGTAGTAGCCACCATTAAAGAAGTAAGAAAGCCAATCGCTAAAATCATTCTAAAGCGCAGTCCCATATACAATTACATTTATTCGCCATAATGGCTATTAAGAACAATCGCCGATCTAAAATCGGCTAAAATATTTACCACTAATATGCATCTATTTTGCTAATTAAAACAAGAGGCCTGAAATGCCAACTTGAAAATACTTTTCAGCGAGGAAAACACAATAATGTTTGAACTTGATCTGCGTTGATGCTTAAGCTTATGCCTGATTAAAGTTATTTCCCGGCACCTGTTTCACAAATAACTTAAAACAGAAATCTCAACCTCTGATTGTCAGATGATTGAGATTTTAACTGTAGCCTCACCGCGACTCGAACGCGAATCTAAAGTTTAGGAAACTTCCATTCTATCCCTTGAACTATGAGGCCGGAATTATTTTGTGGTGCAAAAGTAATCTTTTTCCGTTTCTGGCCAAAAACCATTTGACGTGGAACCTATCGGCTAATGGTGATTAACGACAGGTACACTCTTTAATTTTTTGGCTGCCTCTTTAAGCACTTCGTCGGGCTTGGCAAAGCATATCCTAATAAGCTGATTCTTAGTCTTTTCATGTTGAAAAGCCGAGAATGGCACCGTTGCGACGCCATATTCCATGATAAGCCTTGTCGCAAAATCGACATCCGATTCATCCGATATCTTACTGTAATCCAACATCTGATAAAAGGTTGAATTAGTTGGAATAAGTTCAAAATTGCTCCCTTCCATCAACGAAATAAACAGATCGCGTTTACTATGGTAGGTTTCACAAATTGCTTCAAAATCGGGTCCGTCGTGCAGGAACTCCGCCAAAGCAAACTGGGCTGGTGTGTTTACGCTAAAACCTTGAAATTGTTGAATTTTCCGGAATTCGCTCATCAGTTTCTCCGGTCCAAAGATAAATCCTATTCCCCACCCTGTTATATTGAATACAGGACCAAAACTTGAAACGATTAAGCTTTTGGCTGCCAGTTCCGGAATAGAGGCAAGACTACGGAATTTCAGGTTGTCAAAAACAATATGATCAAAAACCTCATTGCTTAGAATCACCAACTTAGTCCCATTGGTAAGCCTTTTAAGCTGATCGATATCCTCTTCGCTGAATATCCTGCCAATCGGATTTTGTGGATTATTGATAATGATCATTTTGGTCTTCGAAGTAACCAATTTTTTCACCTCTTCCCAGTCAATCCGGAAATCGGGCATCTTAAGGTTGACAAATATCGGACGTCCGCCATTCAATTCGATAAACGGAGCATACGACTCCTGAATCGGTTCAAAAATAATCGCTTCGTCGCCCTCCTTAACAAAAGTACTGATTGCTGTGGTCATCGCTTGCGCTGGACCCGCTGTAATCGTAATGTCTGTTTCCGGGTTAAAAGAAGCGTTGTTTTGCCGGTTTACAAGATTGATAATCTGCTCTCGTAATTGTTCGACCCCTTCGGCCGGGGAATAATCATTGTTACCAAGTCTCATATTTTTGCTTACCAGATCAATGAGTTTTTCCGGACAAACAAGATTGGACATGGGGACAGCCAAGTCGATAGCATGCGCTTCCTCAGCAATTGCAAGAATCGTCGCGAAGGCATTTTTCTTCGAAGTTGGAATTTTTGATGAAACCATTTTATTGAAATCAGTTGCTAACTGCAAAAGTAACATTATTTTTTATTGAAACATTCCCATTAGCCGGATCAGTATATGAACTAATGTTTAATTATTAATGAGTGATTGCTATACGGTTATTAATGAAGTATTTCTCTGAATATTTCGAGCGATTTTAAATTTAATTTATTCCCCAGATGCAGGCCGTAATATTCAAGTACAAAATCAAGTAAAATGTTCCGTAATCCCTGATCTGGTTTGAATTCTGTAGAATTTTGATAGCTCATTCCAATGAGTTGGGCAAGGACAAAACTTTCGCGGTTTTGTAAAAACCAGAGGTGAGCCGGCGGCAACACAACGAATTTTCCGGCGATCATATCGAAAAATTGATTCAAATCAGAGTAATTGTTCGACGGACCAAATCCGAGATACCGGGTAAGTTGAACCAGGAATATCAGGTGAAAGTTATTCACGCCATCTACCATTAAATCAAGTACCTGAATTGACCGGAAAAGAAATCCGAATAAATCGGGTCGCGATTCCTCTTCCCGAAGCACCTTTTCTAAAAGTTCGGCCAGAAAGAGTGCCTGCGATGACTTTACAATCCCAAAAGGTATCGATCCGAATGGCGAGACATTTTTGATCTCCTTTACGCGTTGCAATTCCCTCCCTTGCTTAAAGTCAACCTCCATTTCCAACAGGAAAAGTTGCTTAAGCAGATTCCCCTTGACCGACGTTTTTTTTCCATGAATTCCCTGCATGATAAATGCCATCCGGCCAAACGCCTCGGTATAAATGGTCGTAATCATGCCTGTTTCACCATATTTAAGGCTTCGAAGGACTATTCCACGTGTTTTTTGCAGCATTTTTCAGTGGATAAAAAGCAGTTTGATAACACGCGATTGGGTTCCTTTGCGATCGGCGCAAAAAATCAGGTAAACGCCCGTACTGACCCGATTACCATTTCGGTTCTTTCCATTCCAGGTAGCCCGCCCGCCGTATGATGTTGTCTTATAAACCAGGTTTCCGGCGACATCGGTTATTTTCACGGTCGATTCGCCCACAAGTCCGTCAATTGTAATATCACCCTGATAGGTTTCTCTTACTGGATTTGGCCAGGCATATAGATGCTGAAATGAACCATCACCCGTTGTTGCATCACCCATCCAGGAGATTAGCCCACGTTCAGTAGCAAAAAAAACTTCGCCGTTCTGACCGTTAATGGCGATGCTGGATACATTGTTTGAAAAAAGCGGTGAATTATCGGTATTGAAATGGAGAAGCAGCTTAGACCCGTCAGCCGTAAAAAGGAAAACACCTGAATTTGTTGTGCCGAACCATTTGCGATTACCTCCATCAACAGCAATGCAATTCACTACTTCATTTTCAAGAAGCGGGTGAAACAAGCCATCACCAAGATCAACAGAGGGCTGAACGCCATAAAATTCATTGTCACCGAAGAGCGCTTCAGGATTGGTATAAAGCACAACGCCATTTTCGGTTCCTGCCCAAAGGTAACCATCCTGATCTTCCGTTAGCATGTTGAGTTGACTAAACCCCTTTAAAACGGTCGTTTCGCCATTCGAAAAACGGCTTCGGACAGAAGTTTTCCGGTAAAGATCATCACTGGCGTTGTCTAACGTATTTTTTGTGCGGAGTGCAAAAAGATCTGAATGATTCACAATGATCCATTTGGTACCGGTTTTTGTAATGATCAGGTCACCGGCTGAAGAAAATTGGTTGTCAATTCCAGGATAACTAAATGATTTCCAGGTACCATACGGTTTTATAAAGTGAAGCTGGTTGCTGCCCGATGGATTGGTGAGCCACATATTTCCGTTAGCATCATAGGTTAATCCGCCAACTTTACAAGCTCCATTTTGATATCCGAGTGGCGAATTACCCGAATTATAAACTTTAACAGACTTCTCACCTTCAAATTCAATAAGTCCGTCACTACTGGTCGATCCCCAATAATGCTCCGGATTTTCAAGCGAAGGAACGACATTCGTAATATTTTTAAGACCTGATAACTTCGAGTCGGTAACTGCATTCACGGAAAACCATTTCTGATCTTTCAAAATATGAATTTCTGCAGAACCCAATGCAGTCTGCAAATTATCATTACCTGTGGCTATAAACAGATTAGATCCGGCATTACTCAGCTTCCGTGCATTATTATCCGAAGGACTTGAAGGAACAATTGAAAGATACAAACCACTTTCTGATTTTTGAATCAGACCGAATGTACGATCACCAATCCACAGATCTCCCAAATTGCTAATTAGTGCATCAGCGGGACTAATTATTGAATTTGTTGGAAGAAGTGCACCATAGTTTGAAACGGTCATGCGGCTACTTGAGCCAATCACTACAATATTTTTGTCGCAAATAAAAGTCAACGCAGATGAGAAAGACTTGATCTTACGTACCCCTGTGATCTCTGGATAATCCGATTGCCAGGATACGCCATCGGATGAGTAGACCTTTCCCGAATTATCACTGGCGTAGACTTTGTTTTGAAATACGGCTATTGAATTAATGGGATTGCGCGGAAACGGAAGCCGGTTCTGCAAAATCCAATTGTGATAATCCTGAAGATTCGGGTTATTTTTCTCAGCCCTGAAAATGCCTTCTTCAGTTGCTGCCCAAAAATATCGGACATCAGCAGTAATTTCGTTAACAGCAATTGGTGAAGCTTCAGGTCCGATCACCCACGTTTCGGCTACTTCCCACTTTTTTAAATTGATTTTTACAATGCCAAAATCGCAACTTAACCATGCAAAATCTCCTTCGCAAAAAATATTATTTATTGATTTGTTGGAGATTGACGTTTTGATTTTAAGATCTGGCAGGTTAAGAATTGTGTTTCCCGAAAGGAGGTCAAGATTTCCGTTTGAATAACCAATTAACAAAGCCGCTTTAGAGGTTGACCAACTGATGGACGAAATCCCCGAATCTGATAATACTTCAACGCGCGACTTTGTTTCGAAACTTTTATCGGAAAGGTTGTAAGAGAACAATCCGTTTCCGTTAGCCGCGAATATATGCTGATCACCCTGTGCAATGGCGATTGTTTGATAATATGACAGATAAGAGTGCCAGTTATTTGCCGGAATCTCACTGAAAACGGAGACGCCAATCATCACAAAAATAAGTGTTCTCAGTTTTGCGTTCATCGAACGATTCGAAATTTAGGTAATGGTAAACTAACAGATTCTTCCGACGTGAATTTAGATATTTTTCAGATAATCAACCAATTTCTTCACAGCTCGTCCCCTGTGGCTAACCTGATTTTTGTCGACGGCAGACATTTCGGCAAAAGATTGGCTAAAACCATCAGGCATAAAAATGGGATCATATCCGAAACCGGCGGCTCCATGCTTCTCCTCAAGGATCATTCCCTCCACAATTCCTTCAAATTGTTTTTCTTTCCCCTCAATAATCAACGAAATTACACATCGGAACCGGGCCTTTCTGTTGATTTCGTTTTTCAATTTTTCCAAAACCTTCAACATATTATCCGTGGCATTCCTTCCTTCTCCGGCGTAACGTGCAGAATAGACACCTGGCTCATTTCCAAGTGCTTCAATTTCTAGTCCGGTATCGTCAGCAAAGCAATTTATTCCGTATTTATCCCAGATATAGAAAGATTTTTGTGCTGCATTTACTTCAAGCGTAGTTCCCGTTTCGGGAATATCGTCGGTACAACCGATGTCATTCAAACTTAACAATTCGAATTCTGAAGAAAGAATTTCCTTCAGTTCCCTCAATTTGTGATCGTTATTTGTTGCAAATACAAGTTTTCGCATTGTATAAAAAATTGATTTGTTGCAAATTTAACCTAAATCGGTTTTAAAGTAACAATATTATTGAATTCACCGTATAAAGCAAATTACCAAAGATTTGGTTATCTCAGTTATCAATCTCTAATCAATTAATAATGAAACCAACAGATTTTACAAATCATCCCGAAGTTGTCAAAATTATCGAGCGGATGAAAAGTGATAAAATAGATCAGAGACCGTTCTCCGATTTATTGGATAGTTCCGGAAATCAATATGTTGAACTCGTTCAGGAAGGTGGAGGCGTTCTGGGTGTGGCGCTGATTGGTTATACCTATGTTTTAGAACAAATGGGGATTCGATTTTTCAGCCTTGCCGGAACCTCCGCGGGATCGATCAATGCCATGTTGCTGGCAGGTTTAGGAGATGTTTCAAAACCAAAGTCCGAAAAGGTCATTGAAGTGCTTGTCAATAAAAATCTCTACGAATTTGTCGATGGAGATGATGATTCGAAAGACTTTATCAAGGCGTTGGTTGAAAAAGCAAAACGGGTAAAAATGATCTGGAAAGGGTGGCAGATTATCGATGAATTATTTGATGATCTGGGGCTTAATCCGGGCAATGATTTTCAGGGTTGGCTCGCAAAATTTCTTGAAAACAATGGCATAAAATCAGTTGCTGACCTGAACACACATTTTGAGAAACTCCCTTCTAATTTGGTAATCCGCCCCGGCATACCAAAAACATTGGATGGGCTGAAACCTCGTCTTGCCATAATTTCCGCAGATCTCACAACGGAAACAAAGGTTGAATTTCCAAGAATGGCAAGTCTCTACTGGAGCGATCCACAAAGCGAGAATCCCGCACTTTTTGTGAGAGCCTCCATGTCGATTCCGTATTTTTTCAGTCCCTTGCAAGTCGGCGACATTCCGCAAGGTCCGGAAGCCAAGCAAAACTGGGCGAATACCGTGAAATTTACGGGCGAATTACCGCAGGTTTGTTTCTTTGTTGATGGTGGCATTTTATCGAATTTCCCAATAGATGTATTCCATAAGCAAAACTCAGTTCCACGAATGCCAACTTTTGGAATTCGGTTGGGCGATAACCGCAACATGGCCAATCATATCTCAAATCCAACCAATCTGTTTGGTGCAATATTTAACTCATCGCGCCACCTTCATGATTATGACTTTCTGCTCAAAAATCCTGACTATAGCTTGCTTATCGAAAAGATTGACATTGGCGAACACGGCTGGCTCAATTTTGGAATTACGGATGATGCAAAACTCGATCTGTTTAAGCGTGGTGCAATAGCTGCTGAGCGGTTTCTTCGGCAGTTTGACTGGATAAACTATAAGGATGTTAGAAAGCAGCTAATTAACAATATTGATGAATAACAGAACTTAGTATTTTAATGAGAAACAAATAGATACATGTTCTGAAATTTCCAAATCCGGAAAACTGAATCCCTTGCGCCACTATGCAGCAAGGGATTCTTATTTTGAATATTTCCAAATTACATCTCAGATCTTGATCTATTGTAATTATTCCTTTTAACCTTCGACTAATACAATTCAGATTGAACGCAGGTTATTTATCCTGAATTCCAGAAAGTAGCATTTTATTTTAATGAGCAAAAAATCAGTTGTAATAGTTGGCGCAGGAATAGCAGGAATGGCCACGGCTATCACCTTGGCAAAGAAAGGTTTTGATGTAACTATTGTTGAGAAAAATTCGCAATCGGGTGGCCGATGCAGTCAAATTCTTCGGGATGGTCACAGGTTTGACGTTGGGGCGACAATTCTGCTGATGCCATCCATTTACCGCACTGTTTTCGAATCGTTAGGACTCAATTTTGATCAATGTTTTGAGCTAAAAGATCTTTCAGCGATCTATAAACTGTACTTCGGAAGTGGTGAGCAGTTGATTTTTTCAAAAGACGATGTAGTGATGAAACCTCAGCTCGAAATGATGGAGCCAGGGAGCTATATACGTTATAAAGAATATATTGCAACAGGTTATGCGTTTTTTCGTGATTCGTACAAAAACCTGCTGGCGCGCAACTTTTACACCTTTTTCGAATTTGCAACATTCGCGAATGTAATGATGCTTATCAGGTTGAAGACATATCTTAAACATTCTGCATTTATTCGCAGGTTTTTTAAAAATAAGAATTTGCAACAAGCGTTTACGTTTCAGAATATCTATGTCGGACAGAGTCCATTGAAGGCGCCAGCGCTGTTTTCAATGTTGCCGGCTACTGAAATGATCGAAGGAGCACTTTTCCCGATAGGAGGAATGCACCAGATTGCTTTAAAACTCGAATCAGTGGCAAAGAATGAAGGTGTAAAATTCGTTTTTAATAAGTCGGCAGAAAAGATAGAAACAGATGGAAACCTGGCAAAGCAGCTTATTTTTAGCGATGGGACCACAATAAAAAGTGATCTTATCGTGGTTAATGCCGATCTTCCTTATGCCTATCGTGAATTATTGCCAGATAAGAAAACATCAGAAATTCTGGATCGCAAAACCTATTCATGTTCTGCCATTGTTTTTCATTGGGGACTCAGCAAGCCATATCCGCAATTCGAGCACCACTGCATTTTCCTGTCTAAAGATTACGCTAAAAGCCTGAATGCGATTTTTGATCATTATTCGTTATCCACAAATCCAAGTTTTTACATTCACGCACCCGTTCGCACTGACCCTACAGCCGCACCGTCCGGTGAAGATTCAGTATCTGTCATTGTTCCTATTGGTCATCTGGACGAAAAAAATCCCCAGGATTGGGATGAACTTAAAAAAATGGCAAGGGCTGAAGTCCTTAAACGACTCGCACAGGAAGGATTTTCCGATTTGAGCGATCATATTAAATTTGAAATTTGTTATACACCGGTTGCCTGGAAATCAATTTATAATGTTTCACACGGTTCAGTTTTCGGAAGTATTGGACACAATATAATGCAGATGGGATATTTCAGGCCTCATAACAGACACAATCGATACCGCAATATCTATTTTGTTGGTGGCAGCACACATCCGGGGAATGGTGTACCACTCGTCCTATTGTCGGCAAAACTTACTTCAGAGCGAATTTTGAAGGAAAATTGTCAGAATGAATTCCGATAAATCCGTCAAAATCTTATACATTTGACAAAACTTACGATGAATAGCCAACTCGATACATATCTGGATATTTTCAACAAACTGGATTTCGAAAAAATTATCGATCATCCAAATATCCTCATTGCTGCCAATTTCTGGGACAAGGACCGGTTTTTAGCGGCCAAGACGTGCTATCGGTTTATGCGGGCAATCGACGATTTGATAGACAACTACAAATCCGAAAATCACGAAATTGCTGAAGTAGAAAGGGAGTTATTCGAAAATGAGGTTAAGCAGTGGATCAACTCGATACACGATAGTGGCGACGCTGATCCGTGGAAAAGTAAGCTGATAGCAACGATGAACCAGTTTAAGATTCCGTTTTGGACAATGGAAACTTTCGCTACTTCGATGATCTACGATATTTATCACGACGGATTTGCCACCCTGGAAACTTTCCTTGATTACAGCAAAGGCGCCTCAATCGCACCTGCCTCTGTTTTTGTTCATCTCTGCGGAATCGCACAAGAAAGCGGCAAATTCAAGGAGCCTGTTTTTGATGTTAGAACTGCAGCAACACCGTGTGCTGTTTTTAGTTATATTGTACATATCATTAGGGACTTTCGAAAAGATCAGCACAATAACCTAAACTATTTTGCAGATGACCTGATTGCAAAATATGGGCTGGACCGGCACCAACTGAAATCGATCAGCAATGGTGGAGTAATACCCCGGGGATTCAGGGAACTAATTCGTGAATATTATTTTCTGGCAGCCGAATATCGTGTCAAGACCTATCGCATGATACAGGAGGTCAAACCGATGGTAGAGCCCAGGTACCAGTTAAGTCTTGAAATCATTTTCGATCTGTACCTGATGGTTTTCGAAAGGATTAATCCCGATTCTGGCCTTTTTACGGCTGAAGAATTGAATCCGACACCACAGGAAATCAGGGACCGGGTTTATAAAGTTATCCTTGCTTTTCATCCGGTCGAACAGGCAGAACTGGTAAATACTTATGATTCTTGTGAAAAATGAATGGTTGAATCCCTGACCGACGGCGGCAGTAATGTAAAATTTTCATTCGCACATTTCGTAATAGAAGCAAAAAAACTATCTTGTAGTTTCTTTTGATTAATTGTAAAAAAGTATGGCAAAGTATATTGATATTAAATGTGTAAACACTGATCAGGATTGCAAATTTCCACTTGGAACAACATTAGGTGAGATTGCTAAATCACTGTCGGTCGAAATGAAGCATCCGATTTTGGGAGCTTATGTGAACCATCGTGCAAAACCTTTGGATTATGAGATAGTTAAACCACGTATGGTCCAGTTTATCGACTATTCCTGGCGCGACGGACAACGGATGTATCTTCGTACACTCTCCTTTATTCTGTACGCCGCGGTTCGGAATCTATGGCCCGATGCCCGGCTCATCATTGATCATGCAATTTCGAAAGGCTATTATTGTGAGCTTGAAGGCTTAAACAGGGTTTTCAAAGAAGAAGATGTGTGGCTAATTAACGATGAGATGAGGTCGATTATAAAACAGAATATCCCCGTTGAACGGAAAATGATTCTCACTGAAACTGCGATTGAATTACTCGAAAAGCAGAATTTATATCGGAAAGCAGAACTTTACCGCAATTATGGACGACTCTATGCCCCTATTTTTTCCCTAGGCAATCATGTCAATTTTTTCTATGGACATATGCTTACATCTACCGGTTGCATTCAAAATTTTGGAGTTGAAAAATATTACGATGGTATTTTACTTCGCTTTCCGATTCCGACCAATACAGAAGAGCTGGAACCTGCCATAAAACAGGATAAACTATTTGGAATTTTCAGAGAGCATAAAAAATGGGCTGATATTCTTGAAGTTGAAGATATTCCAAGGCTGAATACTGTAACAAAGGCAGGTCGCGCCAGCGATCTGATTAAAATTTCGGAGGCTTTGCACGAAAAGAAAATCGCCGAAATTGCGACTGCCATTACAGCGAAGCGCGATAAAGTTAACATCGTTCTTGTTGCAGGTCCCTCGAGCTCCGGAAAAACAACTTTTAGCCGCCGGCTTGGCATTCAGCTTGCCGTAAATGGATTGCATGCCATTGAGGTTTCGGTTGACGATTTCTTTGTGAACCGCGATTTTACACCAATCGATGAATCAGGAAATTTTGATTTTGAGGCGTTAGAAGCCATTGATATTCCATTCTTTAATGATTTCCTTTTACGGTTGACTGCCGGTGAGGAAGTTGAAGTTCCACGATTCGATTTCCACCTGGGAGAGCGAACATTTAGTGGTAAAAAAATGAAAATGGCGAAAGATAATATTCTGATTATTGAAGGAATACACGGACTAAATCCGGGTTTGATACCACTGATCGATCCGGAAAAGACGTTTCGCATTTTCGTTTCTGCTTTAACGCAAATTTCAATCGATGAACATACTTATATACCAACTACCGACAACCGTTTGCTCCGGAGAATCACCCGCGATAGTAAATACCGTGGTTACGACGCCCGTACAACGATTCAACGGTGGCCAAGTGTACGCCGTGGTGAAGAAAAACACATTTTTCCATATCAGGAAAATGCGGATATCATGTTTAATTCAGCCCTGATTTACGAACTCGCGGTGATCAAAAAACATGCATCTCCATTGTTGAAGCAGGTAAAAGAAAATACCCCAGAATACTCCGAAGCGGTTCGTTTATTGATATTTATATCTTATTTTGAGACGATCCCAGAGGAAGAAATACCACCAACATCGGTTTTGCGGGAATTCCTGGGCGGTAGCAGTTTCCTTTATTAGAAATAGAATTGAAAATTTTATTTTATGTCCTGTAACTAATCTGGATATCGTCCGTCCTACTGACAAATTCAAAATCTAAAAAAATGAAAACGTCAATTTTAGTTTTTATAATTCTCTGTGCTGCGGGTACATCCATTTTAAAAGCACAGGATACCGTCCGGGTAAGTGTTCTTGGAAAAAATGTTGTAACTGTTGTGGAAGGGGGTGATTTGCGTACCGATGTGAAAATTGGGAATAGCGCAATCGATATCAAAGATGCCGGGCGTGGTGATACTGTAAAAGTCAGGATCGGACACAGAGCTTTGGTAATTGCAGAAGGAAATCACGGATCAGATATCAAATATAATCGTCTTGACGATGAGGAGTTTGAATCGTGGACAGGCCGACCCAGCCGGTTTAAAGGTCACTGGGCAGCTGTTGAGATGGGCGTCAATTCGTTTGCCAACGTCGATTATAAAGGCTACACACCCGACTATTTTATGGATTTGAACCAAAACAAATCATTTGAGGTTGGTTTAAATTTCCTTCGTTACAGCATTGGTTTGCAAAAAGATAAACGAAATATTGGATTGGTGACGGGACTTGGTCTAACTTATAACGATTACCGGTTTTCGAATCCTTACACGATTGAGATTGTTGACGGCAAAGTCAAGTCTAAGTTAATTGAAGATACCGGACTCTCAAAAACCAAGCTCTCAACCTCTTATTTAACGGTACCCTTAATGCTTGAATTTCAAATCCCTGTTAGTGGAAATAACAAAAAGCTCTATTTTTCGGGTGGTGTGATTGGTGGACTGAAAGTGGGTTCACATACAAAAATTAAAATGAACGACAGCAGACCAAAGGATCGTGGAGATTTCAATATCAATGCTTTCCGCTATGGAGCCACAGCGCGTTTCGGCTACAAGGGGATCAATCTGTTTGGCACCTATTATTTTTCAACCTTCTTCAAGAATGGTCGCGGCCCGGAAATGTTTCCATTCACAATCGGGATTGGCTTAATGAACTGGTAATCTCCGTCCGGCAATCAAGTTAAAAGTGACATTAAAATTGCAATTGATTAAGAATCAGTTGCAATTTTTCATTTGTCAGCGGTTTTTCTACTTACTCAAAATAGCCTTTCTAACGAATAGTCATCTATCCTTTTCTGTTCATTTCCAATCAACATTTATCCTTGTTATTAAAAAATCGGCGGTAGAAACTTTGCTTAAATTCGTAACTTTACCACACACTTACATGTTGTTGTGTTATTACAACTAAAGGAACAGTAATAGATTGCTTAAATTAGACCATTAAATAAATCAATATGCTTACTCTCAGATTTAAAACCGCTTTTGCATTGATTTGTCTGGCTCTTATATCGTTTCCTGTTTTGCAGGTGAAAGGGCAAAGTTTGAAAGAAATTGAGTCGAACCGTGTTTCATTAATGAATGGGTGGAAGCTTTCACCCGTTGGGAAAATGATTCCTGTTGGCGATTTGCCCCTAAATATTGCTGTTTCTTCATCCGGAAAGTTGCTGGCAGTGACCAATAACGGACAAAGTGATCAAAGTATCCACCTTGTAGATTCAGAAAAACAGGAGGTGCTCGATTCTGTGGTTATTGCAAAAGGATGGCTGGGACTCACTTTTTCAAAAGACGAAAAATACCTGTATGCCTCTGGTGGAAATGACAACTGGATCATGAAATATCAAATCAAGGACAGAAAGCTGGTTCCTAATGATACGCTGATTATTGGAAAGCCATGGCCGAATCTGATTTCGATTGCAGGTATTGCTGTTGATGATCAGAAACAGCTGCTTTACGCGGTTACAAAAGAAAATAATTCGCTGTACGTCTATGATATAAAAGAAAAGAAGGTCAAAAAACAAATACCCCTGGGAGGCGAAGGATATACATGCCTGTTGTCGGGCGACTGTAAAACGCTGTATATAACTTGCTGGGGTTGCAACAAGGTGATTTTGTTTGACACGCGTGAGCAACGTGTGACAGGTTCCATTCCAGTTGGTGATAACCCGAATGATTTATGCATTACCAAAAACGGGAAATATCTTTATGTGGCGAATGCCAATGACAATTCGGTATCGGTCATCTCGCTTGAAAAAAACAGGGAAATTGAAATCCTCAACGCAGCACTTTTTCCCAATGCTCCATCCGGATCGACACCCAACAGTATTGGACTTAGTTTTGATGAAAAGTCACTTTACATTGCCAATGCCGATAACAACTGTCTCGCCGTTTTTGATGTGAGCAAACCCGGCAACAGCACGAGCAAAGGATTTATACCGACAGGTTGGTATCCCACCTGCGTTCGTGTTGTGAAAAACACCATTTTTGTCACGAACGGCAAAGGATTAACATCCAAAGCAAATCCTTACGGTCCTAATCCGACAAGCAGAAAAGAGGATGTGACTTATCAAAAAGGGACCAAAAAGGAAATTAAAGTTCAATACATCGGTGGTCTGTTTCGAGGAACCCTTGAATCAATTGCAATTCCTACAGAAAATCAACTAAGTATTTATTCACAGGCTGTTTACAACAACTCCCCTTATACCAAAGAAAAGGAGATGCTTTCGGAGGGAGAAGCCGGAAATCCAATCCCCGGCAAGGTTGGCGATGCATCTCCGATTAAACACGTATTTTATATTATCAAGGAGAATCGCACTTACGATCAGGTGCTTGGCGATGTGCCGGAAGGCAATGGCGATAGTACGCTGGTCCTTTTTGGAAAAAAGATAACACCCAACCAACATGCTTTAGCCAAACAATTTGTCTTGCTTGATAATTTTTACGTGGATGGTGAAGTAAGTGCCGACGGACACAACTGGACGATGGGTGCTTATGCGACCGATTACCTCGAGAAAAACTGGCCTTCGAGTTATGGAGGCAGAGGTGGATTTTATCCAGGCGAGGGTGCCCGTGAAGTTTCCAATAACAAGAATGGTTTTTTATGGGATTTTTGTAAAAGATTCGGTGTGACTTACCGAAGCTATGCGGAGTTTATTTCTAATTCCAAAGCAGCAATTCCTTCATTAATAGACCATTTCTGTCCTACGTATACAGAATGGGACTTATCTGTTCGCGATACGGTTCGCTTTTATCAGTGGAAACGCGATTTCGATTCCCTGCTCGCTGCGGGTAAAGTTCCTCAATTAAATACCCTTCGTTTTGGCAATGATCATACCGAAGGGCTCAGCCGTGGTAAAACCACTCCGTTAGCACATGCAGCCGATAATGATCTGGCAGTTGGTCTTTTTGTTGAATACCTGAGCCATTCACCGATCTGGAATGAAAGTGTTGTTTTTATTATTGAAGATGACGCTCAGAATGGTCCCGATCATGTCGACGCCCATCGCTCAACAGCTTATGTCGCCGGCGGTTTTGTGAAGCAGGAGTTTGTTGACCATACAATGTACTCGACCTCCTCGATGCTTCGGACGATTGAATTAATTCTGGGTTTACCTCCGATGAGTCAATACGATGCCTCTGCTGAACCGATGTGGCGGTGTTTTAACAAAATAGCAACCCATCCTCCGTTTAAATCATTGCCAAACATGGTTGACTTAAACCTTAAAAATACCGCAACCAATAAATTATCGAGGCTGAGTGAAAAATTTAATTTCAACCAGGAAGACCGCGTTCCTGATGCACAATTTAATGAAGTGATCTGGGGAGCTATACACGGATTGAACAGCACTTGCCCTGCTCCTGTTCATGCCGCTTTCTTTACGGCAGAAAATGAAAAGGACGAGGATTAATTGTTAATCAAAGTTGTTATCTGGCAGGATGGTTTATCGTCTAATCAACTCTGTAAGAGTTTTCCGTAAATAACCCCCAGTGCAACTGGGTGGGGAAAAGTAGTGTTGCAGGAACTATACCCCATCGGGGTTTCCCGTATGCAAACCTTCTATTTTTTAATTGGTTTGGACAACTCCTACAGAGTTACACATAACGTTGCATGCACTTCCCCTCCGGTTAAAACCGGAGGTTATTTAACGGCAACACCTACAGTGTTTTGAAATGTCACATTGTCGAATTGGCAAATTAATCTTAATGAATAACCGGCGCCCTTCGGAATTTGGTGCCTGTTTCATAGGCATAGGCTATTTCTATTAATACAGGTTCGCTCCAGGCTCTTCCGAAAAAGGAGATTCCAACAGGCAAATCATCTATAAATCCCATAGGAACGGTGATGTTGGGATATCCGGCTTGTGCAGCAGCCGATGAACTGCCAACCTGAAAACTATCCCCATTCGTCAGGTCGGTTTTCCAGGCGGGCGCACCTGCCGGAGTGACAATTGCATCAAGGTCGTACTCATTCATCACACGATCGATACCATCTGCCCTTGATCCTTTCAACATTTGAGCCAACGCTTTCTGATACTCCGCAGCGGAAAGGTCTCCCTTTTTCTGTGCCATTTCGAGGTAATGCTGGTTAAAGTATTTCAGTTCCACCGAATCCGCACGGTTAAATGCAATTAGTTCCTCAACGCTTTTGATCGGAGCTTTTGGTCCCAGCAACTGAAAATATTTATTCAAGCCATCCTTATACTCGTATAGCATGATTTCGAACGAATATTTATCCACCTTCCGATCGTAGATTTCACCAATCTCAACAATTTCGGCACCCTGACTTTTCAGGTAATTTACCGCCTGGTTCATCAGCGTATCCACCTTGTAGTTAATACCCATCGGAATTTTATACAGACCTAACCGCTTTCCCTTTAGTCCATCTTTGTTCAGAAATTTTGTATAATCGGTGTGGAATTGTCCTGCACTGGACAGTGTTTTTGTATCGGCTGAATCTACACCAACCAAGGCACCCAGGCAAATTGCTGCATCCCGCACAGTGCGTGCCATAGGTCCCGGGGTATCCTGCGTAAACGAAATGGGGATCACGCCCGACCGGCTCACAAGCCCAACCGTTGGTTTGATTCCAACGATCCCATTGGTTTGCGAAGGACATACGATCGAGCCATCAGTTTCTGTTCCGATGGCAAGCATGGTCAGATTTGCAGCGACTGCCACAGCGGAACCGGAACTCGACCCGCAAGGGTTTCGGCTGATATCATAAGGATTTCTGGTCTGCCCTCCTGCCCCACTCCATCCGCTGGTTGAAAGCTGACCACGGAAGTTCGCCCATTCACTTAAGTTCGATTTGCCAATAATAACCGCACCGGCTTCTCTTAGACGCTTCGCAAGGAAACTGTCTTTTAGAGGGAATGAATTCCGGAGTGCCCTTGATCCGGCAGTAGTAGCCATTTTATCATGAGTATCGATGTTGTCTTTCAATACGACAGGAATCCCATGCAAAGGTCCTCTCGACTTCCCTGCCTTCATCTCCTTGTCCAGCTCTTCAGCAATCTGAAGGGCATCAGGATTGAGCGTAATTATCGAATTCAACTGTGGACCATGTTTATCAACAGAATCAATCCGATCGAGATAGGCCTGCACCACCTCTTTAATCGTAAAAGTCCCATCTTTATATCCTTGCTGAATCTGTTGGATACCTTGCTCTTCAAACCGGAAGTTTGCAGATTCCGCTACCTGAACTTTTGCAGTGCGTGGCTGACACGAAACGATTGTCACCAAATAAATAGCCAGCACCATGGCATTGAATAAGGGAATATTGGGTTGCTTTTTCATATTAGATTCAATAAATTAGTCACTAATGAATAAACGCCGTTTTTGGATTCAAATACTTTAACCCCAAGGGTTCAACTTTCAAAAAATCTTTGTCATTATCAGACAATAATACAAAATCAAAGGTCATTGCCGTTGCTGCAATAACCGCGTCGGGTAGTTTAATATTCGTTATTTTTCTAATTTGAGTAGCTCGTTTTATTATTTCATCATCGATATATTGTATTTCGGAGCCAGCTAAAAACTTCTGTCTAATTTTAATATCCTCAGGATTTGGTGGATTCCAAACCAGTAATTCAATCTTTGTGATGAAAGATACTTTACTGTCTTCATCAACTAAATCATCCATAAATGACAAAGCATCCAGAGGGAAAATCTCGTCCAGATATTTAATAACGGCACAAGTATCAATTAAATATTTCTGTCCCATTCGCTTCGTAAATCTGAAATTTGATCGTCAATCTCCTTTTCGCTTTGCTTTGCCATTTTACCTCTAAGTTTCGATAGACGTCTTTGTGGTTCACTGGTAAAAATCGCATGTACCTGAAAACTCGGTGGACTAATAAATACGGTATGATTATCCATCCCGCATATTAACTCATCCAATGGAGATTTTGTTGATATTGTGATGTGCCAATCATCAACTTTATAAGCAACTTGTGGTTCATTTAATACTGTGATCATGATGTTTTTCTCCTTTTACTTCTACGATTTTATACTTACTTAATTTCATAATGATACAGAATATAACGACAACGTGTTCAAATGAATATTCAAAAATATCCATAAGACTATGGGCAACTGCGTTTCTTAAGTTAAGACCTGCTTTCTCTATCATCACATATTTAATAAAAACCCTATCCTCTTCATCGAAATTTGTAATCTGATCTGGCCTTAAAAGGGGCTGATTTGCAATATCTGCGAGTAAATCATCCAGCAATTTCTCCATGACCAATTTTTCAGAACCCTTGCCTTTTAGCCTGGTTTTGAAAGTTGCTATTCCTATTCTTTCACAAAAATAGCGTAAAAGACCTTCAACTTTCAATGCAAGGCTATCAATGACCATAACAAAATCAGCTTGATATTCATTGTCCGCATAAGATTTATCAAGTTCCTCAAAAATTCTTTTAAGTCCAGGTTTGAGTGTATCAATTGGTTTAATATCGACTTTCCGACCATGATAATTTCGCTCGATAACTTCATTGAACCAGGTTTTCTCAAGATATGCCAATACTGAATTACAATTTAATTTTCCGGCTTTGTAGGCCTCGACAAAAAACCGGTTCATTGTTTGAGTTCCGATTTGAAAATTGTAGGAGTAAGCGCTCCAAAAATTGGATTTTTCTTTTTCTTCTTCGGTATTGAAAACATCCACAGTATTCCCAAATTTGTCTAAAATGGAGGTGGAAAGCATGGATAGCAACACTGTTTGCTTGCTTGATTCTATAGAACGTTCTCTGATTACGTCTATTTTATCAAACCACGGAGTATTTATAAAATGATAAATTATTTCTGCCTCATTACTCTCTTCAACTGTGGTTTTTATACGACGTGAAATACCCTCAGCATATTCCTTTGGTAATGTCTGACGAAATTCAGTTAAATGAAATTTTCCCCTTAATTCTGAATAATATTTTTGCAAGCGATCTATATTATCAGAATCGCAAAGCTGCTGATAAATACGCAATGTATCTTCAGCAAAACTTACGCATGCTTTGTTACCGTTATTTTCTGCTTCTATTGCAAGTTTCTCATAAAGTTGTGCTTTATATTTTAAAAATTCATGAACTGCTATTCCTCTTTTTTGCTCAATATTTATATTGCGATCAACTGCATAGATAGCACCCCAGATATACGTTTTTTCCAGTTCTTTGGCGCCCTCTAAATTTTTATCCAACACTTTCTGAAAATCTATTCGCTTATTGAATAACCCAAAGTATTCGGACATTAAGGCTGAAATATCGAGCAAAATTCGCAGTGTTCCCTCCTTTGTAGTATCCCAGTTCTGGTGAATTTCAAACAAATATTGAATTATAACGGATAGTTCGGGATCTATCTGCTCTTGCTCGGCAATTCCAAATGCAAGCCTTACTGTGTGATAAAAATCCATCCGGTAAAAATTTTTATCGCCCCCCTTTTCAGCTTTGCTGTAATATTCCTTACTCAATCCGAATAGTTCATTGCAAAGTTGTTTTTTGAAAACCTGATGCTTTGAATATTTTGTCTTTGCTCCAAAGTAAACCATTAAGCCATATTCGGTTTTGGCAAAAAGATTTTTACATTCATTGTATCTTTTTTCAAAGTATTCAAAATCCTGTAGATTATACTTAGCAACATCTGGCCAATGAACCGGTATCAGGCTTCCGTCCTCTAAAGTTTGAGTACCGCTAATCTGACAGGATAATCCATTGATTTTCCCATCTTCAAAAGCAAGTTTGTAATCAAAAGATTTTTGCACCGAAAAAACTTGTCGGTCGAGGTCACAAAGTGAAGCGATATCAGGTTTACCTTCTTGCATCAATTGGGCAGATATCTCTTGAAATTCCTTATTAATGATATGAACATCCCTAAAATCATAAGGACTTTCATCTAACTTCATCAAATATTGTTCAAATGAATTCATATCTTCTACTTTTAAATTTAAACAAAATTCGGCTCGAACCTTATTCGTATGTAAAAGTACAGATTTGCGATTTAATACGATTCATACATTGCGTTATCAAATAATTTCCAATATTAACACCAATAAACAATTTCAGTTTATCCGCTCCAGGCAATCATCAGCAATAATTTTGTCAGGTTCCGATAAATTGTCACAACCGGTTATATCCGTTAGGTCCTCCGGAAAATGGTGATCACTGATTCCTAAGTAATCAAGCATCATGCTGCTTATTGAATGATTGGGATGCCTGGCACCGCTCTTGTTAATTATTGCATACAAATCCAATAAACCTTGACAACCTGAGGCCTGTAATATTTTTCGGATACGATCGTTATCACCAATATCCGAATACATAAAGCTGCTTAGTTTATCCATGATAAGGTATTTGGTATCCAATTTCTGAAGACCTGTATTCTTCCATAATAGCTGTCCTTCCGGCGTTCCGCTTTGGGTAAGTAATAAAAATGTTCTCACAACTGCTAATCCATCAACGACATCAACCCTGAAGTAACCCACTTTGCATTCTAATATACTGTATTCAATCAGCATATTCCGATTGTTGTCGTAAAATACTTTTGCATTTCGAAATGAAGCGATGGCATTTATATGCGCCAAGGGAATAGGAATACAATCGATTCTTTCAGTCATACGTTCCAGTGCATGAGACTGAAAATAAATATTTAGAGGACGAGATGCTTCATCTTTAATTTTCAACAAAGAAGGTTCAAGGGTTATCCATTCCAAACCCGTCATAGAAAACCCGCAACCAAGCCTCACAACTGGTCTGAATATTCCATTAATTCTTACCCTGGTGGATTCAGGTTTCTGGGAATAAACTACAAGTACATTTTGTATACCGGTTCCACGAGTCTCAATTAACTTTAGGTCGAAGTCTAACCAATAAGTATAACCCCCGATAATACTTTCCCAACAACCCATTGTTGAAAGAAGACTTTCAAGTTGAATAACTCCGCTATAAAATAGTTCATCATCATTTGCAAAGTCGTTCGATATTGATTTTAGGCGATCAGCATGCCGAAAATCTTTGACTTTGACCATTTTTAAATAATTCTGCAAAGAAAGCCCAATCGTAAAAAAATCTTCGAGTGACAATTCGATACCATATTTTGAAAGTGTCATCTTATCTGTTTTAATCATCGGCAATAAAAGTTTCTTGATACTGCACAATACTTTGTCAGATACCAAATGTCCATCGGCAGGAACGATTTTAAAAGGATGACAACGGGTTGCATAAATACGGTTGAGTTCTTCCGGAGGAAGAAGACCATAAAATTCTTTTCCACAGCAAGAAACACTGATTATTTTCAGCTTGCGCATAAATTCATTCTTGTATTGCGCATGTGCGATGGCTTCAAGTTGATGTCCGCTGGGTTTTTTCTTTCGCTTTGCCATGATTCATTTTTTTTAGGTTAGGATTCTGTAAAGAACGAGGTTGGTATCCTAATAACTTTACTAATTTACGTCATTAGCTTTATAAAGTTTTAGTTTTAAGCATAATTCGTGGAATTAAATCCGAAATAACATTAAAGTTAAACAGACAAGGAATAATAATTCCGTTTTTAAAATATCCTTTTCCTGCGGTAAAATTGGGATAAAGATATCTCTCAGCCACCGGAAAGTAATCTTTCACACTTGTGCCGGCTTTTATGGTTACCGATCCGTATTTCTGAGCAAGCAAACAACCATTTACAAAGAGAACCAGGCAAATAATGAATATCGTTCTTTTCATTTTTAGGGATGTTTAAAGTATTTATATCGCAGGAAGCTACCACCATGGGCGGATTGCGGGCGATTTAGTTTTTCATTTTTTCAATATGTGCTGCCCACTTTTTTGCCGTTTTTCATTAGTTATTTTCTTCATAGTAATAGGAGTAGTCAATCCCTTTCATAAACATTTCGCGGTCGTTTATTTTGGTGGTCAGCGCTTTTCCCAAAAGTGTTTTTAGAACACTACTTTTGGTTGGACTTTGCATCATTGCGTTCATGTAATCCCGCTTGCTTATTTTACTCCAATCAATGCATAGGCTTTTGTTTTGCTTTTCCCGTCGATACTTTCATCGCTAAATGTAAACCATTCAATAAACCGGTTTGCCTTTTTGCCCGGGAATTCTTTGCCTAAGGCAATAATGCCGGCGTAATCCAACATATCGGTTAAATATCGTTTTCCGTCACTTGCTAAAAGTTTCAGTTGGGTAGTGGCACTAACCAACTCGCTTTTTTCTTTTCTCAATTTGGCTTTAAGATATTTCCAATAGTTGCGGGTTTTCGCGTAGTCGTCCTGGTCGGTAAGCAACGCTACAATATCCAACACACTAAACCACCACCTGGTGTTTTGCTCGTCCCAGACTGCCCGCACTTCGCGGTCGTCAAAAAAACGGATGGATATTTTTGTATTACTCATAATTTGAATGTTGCCTATACTTTCATTTTAAAATTTCCTGTTTAAAGGTATGATAATTTATATCCTGCAGTTGCTGTCGGCTGTGTCACGTTACAATGACCGCCAACTCGCTTATACCCACAATATACTTCCCTATTACCTTGAAACTATAGCTGGCTTAGCGAAATACGGTGGCTAATTATTTCTCCCGTAAATTTACATAGTTTTAAATAATACATTACAATCAGCAACAAATTTATTTGCTGATTAGCTGCCGGCTCCCCCTCCTTTGCAACGAGGGGGTTATGGTTTTGAGTTTGTAACTTGTAATCCATTTCTATTAAAATATATATCATTCCCTTGGTTCCAGCTTTGTCTTATGATGACATGATTTGATTTATTGATCGTTACAAACGAGGGGGAGCGCAGGTTTTGACAGGTTGTACCCCTTCTCGACACCTCTTCAGCGCTTTAATTTTGTTCAATTCCTATATTCATACCGAACGACACTAATGGTGTCGCTTT
>JAAFHB010000471.1 GCA_010906965.1 Mariniphaga sp.
AAACACCGAATATGGATCGCATGGCAGCTGAAGGAGCATATATCAAAAATGCATTTGTCACTACTTCACTTTGCTCTCCAAGCCGCGCTTCAATTCTGACCGGGCTATATTCACATACTCATAAAGTAGTTGATAATTCTGCACCTCTTCCTGACGGGCTGATTTTTTTCCCTCAATACCTGCAAAAAGCTGGCTATGTAACCAGTTTCTTCGGCAAGTGGCATATGGGTAATGATTCCGGAGACCCGCAGCCCGGATTTAGCCACTGGGAAGGTTTTAAAGGCCAGGGTGAGTATTATAATCCCCGACTAAACACGAACGGAGTATGGAAACAGTATAAAGACAGCATTTATTCAACCGATTTGCTCACGGAACATGCTATTGATTTTATGAAAGTACAAAGAAAGATTAAAAAACCTTTTTTCGTTTATCTTTCTCTTAAAGGTGTTCATGATAACTTCCAGCCTGCCAGGCGACATAGAGGCTGTTATGCAGGAAAAGAGGTTGTTCTCCCTGAAAATTTCAATTCTCCTCATTATGGAATAAAACAACTTCCTACCATTAACCCAGAAACTGGAAAAGCAGCTCATGGAAAGGAATATTACGGTGAAAACATGGCTCCTGACTGGGTTAAAAATCAGCGCGAAAGCTGGCACGGTGTTGACTATTCTTACCATGGCCGTCCGTGGAAAGTTCAGGTAATTAATTATTGTGAAACATTGATGTCCGTGGACGAAAGTATTGGTTCGGTTCTCGATTACTTAAAAGAAGCAGGCATTGAGGACAATACGTTGGTCATCTATATGGGCGATAATGGTTTTGCCTGGGGTGAGCATGGACTGATCGACAAACGTCAGTTTTACGAAGAGTCAGTCAGGGTTCCGTTGTTGGCACGGTGTCCAGAATTATTTAAAGGTGGACAAGTGTTGGAAAAAATGGTACAAAATGTCGATATTGCGCCTACAATCTTAGCATGTGCAGGATTAGAGAAATCTAAAGAAATGGTAGGAAACAACTTTATTCCACTGTTGCAGGGAAAAGAAATCACTTGGCGTAACCGAATTTTCTATGAATATTATTGGGAACATGAATTTCCGCAAACACCAACCATGCACGGGGTTCGTACCGATCAATACAAGTATATCCGATACTATGGAATATGGGATACTAACGAGTTTTACGACTTAAAAAACGATCCCAACGAAATGCATAATCTGATTGATGTACCCGAACTTCAAGGCACCATCAAGCAATTGGACCAAGATTTATACGACTGGATGGAATCAACGGGGGGAATGACAATCCCTTTAAAACGGACTGAACGGCCACATTTTGACCACCGCAATCAGGGATACTTTTAATATGAAAACTCTTCATTCAATATTTTTGTTAACCGCGGCTTCGGTAGCGGTTAACACTTGTTTTGCTCAGCAGCATTCCCCCAATATAGTTCTGATTTTCATGGACGATATGGGGTATGGTGATTTGAGTTGTTATGGTGCAACGGGCTATAAAACTCCAAATCTTGATAAACTTGCATCACAAGGTATTCGTTTTACAAATTTCGTTTCGGCCCAGGCAGTTTGCAGTGCTTCGCGGGCCGGAATTTTAACCGGCTGTTATCCAAACAGGGTTGGAATTTCAGGAGCTTTAATGCCTGATGCAAAAATCGGTTTAAATCCTTCCGAAGAAACGATTGCCGAAGTATTAAAAAAACGCAATTACAAAACTGCTGCTATCGGCAAATGGCACCTGGGGCACCTTCGTCAGTTTTTGCCGCTTCAACAAGGGTTTGATGAGTATTTGGGTCTCCCGTATTCGAACGATATGTGGCCGGTATATTATGATGGAAGCCGGAATATACCTCAAGAATATTCAAGAAAATTGAGCTACCCTGAACTGCCGCTTATTGAAGGCAATGAAAAAATCAGGGAGATAAAAACATTGGACGATCAGTCGGAACTAACCACCCTTTACACCGAAAGAGCGGTTAAGTTTATCGCTAAAAACAAAAAGAATCCCTTTTTCCTTTACCTGGCTCATTCAATGACGCATGTTCCACTGGCAGTGTCTGATAAATTTAAGGGGAAAAGTGAGCAGGGTTTATTTGGCGATGCGATGATGGAAATTGACTGGTCGGTAGGTGAGATCATGAAAGCGCTTGAAAAAAATGGAATAGACAAAAATACGCTGGTTATTTTTACTTCAGACAATGGTCCATGGCTGAATTTCGGTAATCATGCCGGTTCGGCAGGAGGTTTGCGCGAAGGGAAAGGCGCCAGTTTCGAAGGTGGACAGCGAGTGCCATGCATCATGAAATGGCCCGGTCACATTGCAGAAAGCACAATTTGTAATAAGCTTGCTTCAACCATTGACATTCTCCCAACTTTGGCGGCAATAACTCATTCTTCTCTTCCGGAGAAAAAAATAGACGGGGTGAATATTTTACCTTTATTGCTCGGCGAAGAAAATGCCAATCCTCGTAAAACTTTTCTTTATTATTACCGGAAGAACAGCCTTGAGGCTATCCGGTGTGGAAACTGGAAGCTTGTTTTTGCCCATCCCGGGCGTACTTACCA
>JAAFHB010000472.1 GCA_010906965.1 Mariniphaga sp.
ATCGCCCGAGTAAATTTTCGCTCTGCATCAAGATGTATATATCGCCCAAATTGTTGAGCTGCATCCAGAAGCGGTTGGTCGAGTGCTACAAGGATCGCAGTCGCGCCAATTAGCATTCCAATTTTAGGCAGGTTTTTCTTTGCTACAACAGTTTTCCCAAACATAGCCAGGTCGGAAGGGACATTTGTTACAAATTCAAATGGGCGTGGCTTATAAATAAGCAATGTCTCGGACGATTTATGGTTGTAAACCTGTGCTTTTGTTAATCCTACGGTATCCTTGTATGGTTTGTAAACTAAGGTATCAGTCCCAATAAAACTTTCACCTGCAGAGACATAGGCTGGAAAAAAATACGCGATACTTAATATAAACAGGATACGGAATAGCTGCAACCCAATTTTCATTTTCATTTCTTATCCCATTTATTCATGCGGTTCTTTTGAACATAGCTGGCAGACTGATAGTAGGTAACTACCTCATTAACTACTTCTTCGTCGATTGCCTGACGTTCAATTGCACCTGTAGACCTGTTTATTTTATAAGATGTAACTTTTTGTTGCGGACTAAGAATTGTAAGCCGGTCGTTTTTTATGTAACCCAGCTTTTGATAGTTGGCAATAAACGCCCTTTCATCTTCGGGTTTCATTTTCAAAATGTCTTTCCCAAAGAATTTGCTTTCGTAGTTCCAATTTAATAATGCCAATATAGTTGGAGCCACATCAATCTGACTCGACAATTTATCAATACGTTGTGGTTGCACGATCGCAGGATTATAAATGATCAACGGAATCTTATACTCCATAAATGGCAGTTCTGTCTGTCCTGCACTTCCGGCACAATGATCAGCCATAATTACAATCAAAGTATTACTAAACCATGGCTTAATACTTGCCTTTCTGATTAATTCGCCAATCGCATAATCGCAATATTTCACAGCACCCTCCCGATTTTTTCCGGAAGGAATATCGATCAAACCTTCCGGATAAGTAAATGGCCGGTGATTCGATGTGGTCATTATCAGATTTAAAAACGGTTTTCCGGCAACATATGAATGGTCCGATTCGCTTAGTGCTTTGTTAAATAAATCCTGATCGCAAACGCCCCAGGCATTAGAGAATGTAACTTCATTGTCAGCGAATTCTGAATTATCAACAATATTATAGCCGTTGTTTTCGAAGAAATAATTCATATTGTCGAAGTAACCATTTCCGCCATATATAAATTTCAGATCGTAACCACGTTCTTTAAAAAGCTGTCCCATCGAAAACATGTTTTCACTGTTTGGGCGTTTGATGACGCTTTGTCCGGGTTTGGGTGGCGCAGAAAGCGCTGCCGCTTCGAGACCCCAGATCGTACGTGTCCCTACTGCATAAAAGTTACTGAACAACAACGATTTATTTACGAGCGTATCTAGGCTGGGTGTAATCTTCCCTTTCTTACTGCCAAGGTATTCCATAAATTCGCCACTAAGGCTCTCAACAGTTATGAATAAAACATTGTACCTTTTCTCTTCAGTTCCATTTGTCACTAAATGGGTTATATCGGTCAAATCATTACTCTTAAATTCGCTGTTATCCGTTTTGATAAGATCGCGTAACTGCTTAAAATTTTGATCGTTGTTGTGCGTAATATAGAATGTTTGGTAATCAAGTTCATTGTTAAGGAAGGCAGCGAAAAGAGAATAAATCCCATTTTTCGATAGTTCGTTATTGTACCGGTTCTGCGTTTTTTCGGCCCAGCTAAAGTTGACAATCAAAAACGAAAGGATGGGTAATGTCAGCAAGGCAGATCCTACAATCATTCTTGATCTTAAAGTGCTTTTACCCTGTAACGAATTTTCAAGAAATTTCTTTTTGAATATCAAATAGATAATAGCCAGATCGGTCAATACAATAGTGCTGACCAAAAGCGGAATCGGATAGGATTCCCAGATATTTGTAAGTACCTCAGTGGTATAAACCAGGTAATCGACCGCAATAAAATTATAACGAACCCCAAATTCTTCCCAGAAAAAATATTCCGAGACACCATTAAAAATAATAATAGCAAAAGCGATAAAATAGGCGATGTAAGCAAACCATTTATGAAACCCTGAATTAAAAAACCGGTTGGGGACGAACATCAGAAAGATCACAAACGGAATTATGAAATATGAAAATGCAACTGTATCGAAGAACAGTCCAACAAAATAAATCCGAAGGAGACTGATAATTCCAGTATTCACCTCACTTACTGACATTCCCAGAAGAACCGTACGGCTGATAAAGGAAATGATTACAAATAAAATGAATAACAGGATGATGCCTCCAAATCGAGATTTAAGCCCTTTAATTATCATAGTCGAAGATTAGAATAATGCACAAATATAAAACCCTTTCGCCATACTGACAAGCTGTTTTACGATACAAGCAATATTAACAGCATTCGTATTCAGTTTTAGGCACTTTTACCGCGTTTCAATTTCGTTGCAAATAGTACAAATGAGGTAATAAACCTGACAATTTTCAGAATTAGAGGGTTATAACAGAAAAATCAGCAAGTTGTTTTTAAAGTTCAGTTCATAAGTGTACTTTTGCCAT
>JAAFHB010000073.1 GCA_010906965.1 Mariniphaga sp.
AGCCTTTCCCCGTTTCCACTACTTCAAAGTAACCTTTTATCGCTGACCTGATATTTCAAAGATATGCGATCGCCTATCCTCCTGCAAATATTTTCGATCATTTGTATCAACTATGTATCAACTAATGATATTAACAATTGTTGATATCTATGCGAGGTCTATTTAATTGGTAATCATTTATTTGTTGAGTAAATATCAAAATGCCTTCTTTGACAAAAAGCTTTTTGTTGAAGATTTAATCTTTTTTCTCTTGATAAATTCAGCTTTTTAATTTTGAAGTCATCGCTCAAAAACGCGCACTTTCATTCTTATTGGTCGTTCCGTTGCCTGGCGCGTATAATTTTACATCTTCGAGGGTAATCGATTTGTTGCATAGGATGATTAAACGTTCAATCACGTTTCTGAATTCCCGAATATTGCCGGTCCACTCGCGGTTTTGTAACTCAAGGATTGCTTCTGGTTCGATCTCTTTAGGTGGCTGTCCATATTCACTACAAATCTGTTCAATAAAGTAGCTGGCTAACAATGGAATATCCTCATTCCTGCTTTCGAGCGAAGGAACATTAATAAGGATTACACTTAACCGGTGGTATAAATCCTCCCTGAAATTACCATTCTTAATCTCTTCTGCGAGATCTTTGTTTGTAGCGGCAATTACCCTTACATTTACTTTTACTGCAGTATCACTTCCCACTTTTGTAATGATGTTTTCCTGCAGCGCACGTAAAACCTTCGATTGTGCCGAAAGGCTCATATCACCGATTTCATCCAGAAACAGGGTTCCTCCATCGGCCTGTTCAAATTTCCCTTTCCGCTGTTTTATAGCTGATGTAAATGCTCCTTTTTCGTGTCCAAACAATTCGCTTTCAATTAATTCTGAAGGTATTGCGGCACAATTAACCTCGATAAAAGGTGCTTCGGCTCGTGGCGATAATTCGTGCAATCGACGTGCAATCAACTCTTTTCCTGTGCCGTTTGCCCCGGTGATCAGAACCCTGGCTTCAGTGGGAGCAACCCGATCGGTCATCTCGAGTACTTTCAAAATATGGGGCGATTCTCCAATTATTTCGTACCGTTTACTGATCTTTTGCTTTAAGACTTTGGTCTCTTTTACAAGAACTGTTTTATCGCCGGCATTTCGTATTGTTATCAATAATCGATTTAAATCCAATGGCTTAACGATAAAGTCAAATGCACCTTTCTTTATTGCCTCTACGGCTGTATCAATATTTCCGTGTCCCGAAATCATCACAACTGTTGTCTCAGGTTTCAGCAACATGATCTTTTCCAGAACTTCGATTCCGTCCATTTCAGGCATTTTGATATCGCAAAGAATAATGTCGAAATCGGTGTTCTTTGCCAATTCCAGTCCTATCAAACCGTTTTCTGCCACATCAACAGCGTATCCTTCAAAACCAAGAATATCCTTGAGCGTATTCCGAATGCTGCGCTCGTCATCTATGACTAAAATCTTTACCATATTTTTAATTTATACTGCATTAGAAATGAGCCGATCCATCACTCCCTCTTTCAGTGCGTTATGGGTGTGAAGTAATCTTTTGATTGTTAATCTTCGAAGAATGAAATTAGTAAAAACGGAGGCAATCACAATCATCTCGACCCGTATTTTGTCCATTCCATCCATTTTGCTTCGTGTTTCATGATCCGAAAGAATAAGTATCCTGTGAATCTTCTGATAATTTCCCAGCGGAAATTCTGAAACTCCCCGGATTTTTAAATCTGGTTCTGCTTTCTCATAAATATCCATCAGGGTATCAAATGCGCCAGAGCAACCAACAAGTGTTTGTGGCTCGTATCGTTCACAGGCGATCCACAAATCCTGAAGATGTTCATCGAACCAATTTTCATAAGCCAGAATCTCGGCAGGTGTAACCGGATCGGATAATTGTATCGTTTCGAGTGCGCGGGCAATGCCAATGTTAAAACTTTTTCGCCAGATGATGTCATTGTCGTTCGCAAGTATAAACTCTATACTTCCGCCACCAATATCCACGATCAGGTATTTCCCGATTCCGTTTGGAAGTGACAGACGCACTCCCCTGAAAATCAATTCAGCTTCAAGTTCGCCATCAATAATCTCAATATCCCAGCCCAGCAAGTGCTTCACTTTTTCAAAAAATTCAGATCTGTTTGTAGCACCTCGTAAAGCTGATGTACCAACGACTTTAATCTTACTGACGTCGTATTCCTGAATGGTATTGTAATGACTTTGTAGTGCAAAAATACCTCGTTCGATGGCTTCAGGAAGCAGAATCTTTTTGTTGATCCCTCCTCGCCCCAACTTGACTGGCAATTTCCGGTCGTAAATAGTTTCAAACGATCTGTCAGGTAGTATATTGGCAATTAGTAAATTGCAGGTGTTTGTTCCTATGTCAATCACAGCAAATCGGCTCATTTCCAAAATTTATTGATATTAACATGAACATTGCTTTCACATTTTCACAAAGATAAAGAATAACTGCGATCTCTTTAAACGTTGAGGGAAGACTTTCCCAAAAATGATCGCACAAATCAAAAAAAGCAGGTAACTCCTCAAAGTTCCTGCCTTCCTTTAAATTCTATCTATTTCGTTTCAGATTACGATTTGTACATCAGCCACTTGCCAAGCTCTTTCCACGAAGGTTTTTTGCCATACATCAGGATTCCCGTCCTGTAAATTTTTCCGGCGACCCAAACCATCCCAACAAAAGTTGCAACGAGCAGGAACATTGAAAGCGCTAATTGCCAGGCAGGTACGCCAAACGGTATCCTGGCCATCATTACAACAGGTGATGTGAATGGTATCATGCTAAACCAAAAAGCAATGGGTCCTTCAGGGCTTTTGATAGCGCTCATTAAAACCATTATTGAAAGGATAATCGGCAGCGTGATCGGGAGCATAAACTGCTGTGCATCTTCCTGTGCATCGATTGCAGAGCCAACTGCAGCAAACATGGAACTGTATAGCAGGTAGCCTCCAATAAAAAAGAAGAGGAAACAGCCGATAATCAAAGGGAAATTAATAGTGTCAATCATCGAAAAGACCTCCTGCATCTTATCCGCTTGTGGTGCAGCGGTCTGCGTAGCATCCTGACTCTGAGCCATTACGTTTTGAATTTGCTGTTTTTGAGCACTTTCAGGATAGAAGCTTCGGGAGGCTGACAGAATCGTAAATCCCAGGATAACCCATATTGCGAACTGGGTCAATCCGACAAAGGCAATCCCAACTATTTTTCCCATCATCAATTGAAACGGCTTCACGCTTGAGATAATCACCTCAACAATTCGGCTCTGTTTCTCCTCCATGACCCCTTGCATCACCATTGTGCCGTAGATAAAGATGAACATGTAAATCATAAACCCAAAAACATACCCGAGTATCATCCCAATCTCTGTTGAGCTTTTCTTCGCTTCTCCGCCTTCACCTAATTTAATTGTGTCAATATTGATGCGAGTTTTTGTTGCTTCAATTCTTTTTTCAAGATCGGGGATATTTGTCTGTCGCACTACTTCAGCCATCTTATCCTTTTCGATCACCGACTGGATTTTATCCTGAATCTGTGATTTCAGATCGAATGGAATATTGCCTCCTGAAATAAGCTGAACTGTTTTGGTTGTCAGAAAGTTAGGTGCGACAACCAAGAGTGCATAATAATCTGATCCCTGAACTTTATCTTTAATGTTTTTGTATTCCTCCTCGGGAATAAACTTGAATTTAGTGAATTCGGAGCTTTCGAGTCTGCCAAGAATCACAGAGGAGCCATCGTAAACCGCAACTGTGCGGATTTCTTCATCGTCCATTGTGGCGAAATAGGCAGGAAGAATCATCAATGCAGACATTAGAATGGGCATGAGCAATGTCAGAATGATAAAAGATTTCTTCTGAACACGGGTCATATATTCTCTTCGGATAATAAGTGCTATTTTATGCATGGCTTAGTTTTTAGGCGTTTTGTTTGACAACTTTAATGAATACTTCGTTCATGCTGGGAATTACTTCGTTGAACGAAACGATCTCGACATGTTCTACAAGGTCTCTGATCAGTTCTCTTGAATTGCTTCCGTCGGGATAATGGATACTTAATTTGTTTCCTATTCCATTTTGTTCGTTACTCAGGATATTGTATTTCCCGGCGAGTACGTGACCTTGAATATCAAAGTCACCACGATAAGTAATGTCGTAAATATTCGATTTGTACTGTTCCCTGATCTGTTTCGTTGGTCCATCGAGGATTTTTTTGGATTTGTCAATCAATGCAATATGATCGCAAAGTTGCTCGACTGATTCCATATTGTGGGTCGAAAAGATGATCGTGGCGCCATCTTTTTTCATCTGGAGAATTTCGCGTGTAATAATATCCGCATTGATTGGATCGAAACCACTGAACGGCTCATCGAAAATCAGCAAACGGGGTTTGTGAAGCACGGTGCAGATAAACTGTACTTTTTGCTGCATTCCTTTCGATAACTCCATCACTTTTTTGTCCCACCACGCGGTAATTTCGAACTTTTCGAACCAGATTTTAAGCTCTTTCATCGCATCGCGCCGCGAAAGACCTTTTAGCTGTCCGAGATAAAGTGCCTGTTCGCCGACTTTCATTTTTTTGTAAAGGCCACGTTCTTCGGGCAGATAGCCGATCTGATCGATATCCTCGGCTTTCAAAGGTTTGCCATTTAACCAGACTGAACCACTGTCGGGTCCGGTAATCTGGTTGATGATCCTGATTAGCGTCGTTTTACCAGCTCCGTTTGGTCCAAGTAATCCGAAAATAGATCCCTCTTCGACCGAAATAGAAACTTTGGTCAATGCCTGATGATTGGCATAGGTTTTTGAGACTTCTTTTGCTGAAAATAATTCCATAGTTGCTAAGGGTTTAATATTTATTCTTCTTCATATTCATCTTCAATAAAATCGGATAGGTATTCCTCTTTTTGATCGGGCTGATCGATTTTCTCCAGCAGATAATGCCAATCTGGCCATTTAAATTTGTGCCGTGCTACAAAGATAAAAATCACGGAGAGAAAAAACAGTGATATCAAATCGAAAAGTGGGCTAAATTCAGTAATCCGGTATAAAGCCGGGGTTTGCAAGGTACTGGAATCCTGTGTGAAAAAAACCGACAAGAATATATTGTTGATGGCATGAACGCCCCATGCCAATTCCAGTCCATCGTCCATTAAGGCACAAATTCCAAAGAAAACTCCAAACCAAATGTATTGTGGCATCACAATGGCAGCGCCATACTCTTTCACTTCGGGATTGAAAAAATGGAGTAATCCAAAAATGAGGGCTGTAATCATTAATGGTACCCACCTGTATTTGAATATTTTGGCAAACCCTTGCATCAGGTATCCCCTGAAAAGAACTTCTTCAAAGCCTGTTTGAAATGGTAAAAGGAATAGTGAAACTGCTATCAATATGAAAAAAGTGGCAGCATCAAACTGAAGTTCGATTTTCTGGATTCCTGTTGCAGTTGCAAAAAATGCATATGCGGAAAGCAGCACTAACCAAACACCGGCTCCCCAGAAAAACCTATTCCAGCGAAAGGATGAATGACCAGTAATTACCGAAAGCATTGGTCTCTCGTGAACAGGTTTCATCAAAAGCAACAAAGTTATGAGTCCTAAAACAAACGGGATGATCATCAATGCGAAACCGGCAATCGGCGTGATTTCGTAGGCTGAGAGATCCATCAGATTCTCTGGATTGGGAACCAGATCAGGATTATCCATCCTTTTCAGGAAAATCATAATTCCAAGTGGTATTCCGCCAACGATTTGCGTGACAATAAGCAGGATTACAATCATTGCAATCCAGCGGCCAATATCATTTCTTCCCTGGTATACCTTCTCTAAAAACATTTAGAATCAATTTTGTTTAATATGTCACGAAATTGGTTAAAAAATTACATACAATAGAAGTGAAAAGAAAATAAATCTAATTAAAAGGGAATAAATCGCAAAATACGGCTCTATGACGGATTGTGCAGATAATATGCAATTGCTTTTAATCAATTAACACAAACAGGCTGTATTCGGTTTCCAGAAGAGTTTTTCCTTGGTTTAATTTATATCTTAAGTAGTTAAACAATTTAAATCCCCATATGTTATGAAGTAAATACTTGTAATACTTTCTATTTGTAAGTCTTTAGAAGGATAAGGGATTTAAAACAAACAAAAAGAATTCTTGAAAATTACATATGATTAACATGTCAAATTATTTGATAATCGGAGCTTCATCAGGGATCGGTAAAAAACTTGCTGAACAATTGATTGTTTCCGGACATAGGGTTTATGCCACCTACTTCAAAAACAAACCTGTAAACAATGCTGGTTTACCAGATTATCATTATTTGAATGTGCTTGACGAAAACATCTCACTCGATTTTCTTCCCGAGTCATTAGACGGTTTAGTCTATTGTCCCGGAAGTATAAATTTGAGGCCTTTTGAACGGATAAAACCATCCGATTTTGTTGCTGATTTTAACCTCCAGGTAATAGGAGCTATTAAAATAATTCAGGCGGCATTGCCCCGATTGAAAAAAGCAGAAAATGCTTCCATCGTATTATTTTCGACGGTTGCAGTTCAAACAGGATTTTCTTTTCATACGCAGGTTTCGGCTTCAAAAGGTGCCATTGAAGGTTTATCCCGGGCCATGGCAGCAGAGTTTGCCCCTAAGATTCGCGTAAATTGTATCGCCCCTTCCTTAACCGATACCCCTCTTGCTGCTCACTTATTAAATAATGACCAGAAACGGGAAGCCAATGCACTGCGTCATCCATTAAAAAAAACGGGTACGCCTGAGAATATTGCTGATATGGCAGCGTTTTTACTTTCCGAAAAAGGCAGCTGGATTTCCGGTCAGATATTTCATGTTGACGGTGGTATGTCGTCACTAAAAGTTTAACATATGAAGATTCTACTAACAGGTGTTACAGGATATATTGCACAGCGGCTGTTACCGGTTTTGTTGCAAAACGGCCATGAGGTAGTATGCTGCGTCCGGGATAAGTTCCGTTTCAGTATAAAAAATTATGCCACCGAAAATTTAAGTGTAATTGAAGCTGACTTTCTGAATAAAGAGAGTCTTGAAAGTATTCCAAGGGACATTGATGTAGCTTTTTACCTCATTCATTCCATGTCGACGCAATCAGGGGACTTTGAAACCATGGAGCAGTTATGCGCTAATAATTTCCGCGAAAGGATACAGAATACCAATGCCCGTCAGGTAATATATTTAAGTGGAATTGTAAATGAAGCAGAGTTATCGAAACATTTGTCGTCACGAAAAAATGTGGAGAGCATACTGGCGGAATCAACTTTTGCTCTAACCACCTTAAAGGCTGGCATTATTGTTGGTTCAGGAAGTGCCTCGTTCGAAATTATCCGTGATCTGGTTGAAAAACTTCCCGTGATGGTGGCTCCGCGCTGGCTTGACACAAAATGCCAACCTATAGCTATACGTAATGTCATCGAATTTTTAGTTGGTGTTACTGGCAACTCCGAAACCTATCATAAAAGCTACGATATAGGTGGACCGGATGTCTTAACATATAAGCAAATGTTGTTGCGTTTTGCCGCAATCAGGGGACTAAAAAGAAGAATAATTGTTGTACCGGTAATGACTCCTAAAATATCATCCTATTGGTTGTATTTTGTGACAGCCACATCGTTTGCTTTAGCTAAGAACCTGGTAAGCAGTATGAAAGTTGAAGTTATTTGCACCCCGAATAGTTTAGCTTCCATGCTGGGCATTACATTAATTGATTATGACACCTCCATAAAACTGGCGTTTGATAAAATTGAGCAAAACCAGGTAGTATCGAGCTGGAAAGATGCGCAAACAAGTAATCTGATGCAAAAGGGCATTTCGCAGTTTATTGAAATTCCGGTAAATGGCTGCTTTAAAGATGTCCGCAAAACCGAAGTTAACAACATCCAGACTGCAATGAACAAAATCTGGTCGATAGGCGGGAAAACAGGGTGGTATTACGGGGATTGGCTCTGGGAATTGAGAGGTTTTATTGATAGACTGGCAGGCGGAGTAGGTCTGCGAAGAGGCAGAAAAAGCGGTACCGAAATATCTGCCGGCGATGCTTTGGATTTCTGGCGGGTCATCTATGCGAATCGAGACGAAAAAAGATTATTGCTTTATGCCGAAATGAAATTACCGGGCGAAGCATGGTTGGAATTTAAAATTGATGAACGCAATATTCTGACGCAAACAGCTACATTCAGACCACTGGGATTGTCTGGCAGGCTCTATTGGTATGCGGTTTTACCTCTTCACGGTTTTATTTTCAGCGGAATGATTAAAAAGATCACATCCGGTTAAATTAACAGTAGAGAAAAAATAAATATGAAACAAATCCTCCCCCTCCGATCTCTTGGGAAATCCGATCTTATGATAACATCGATTGGATTAGGTTGCTGGCAGTTCAGCAAACAACAAAATATGGCTGGAAAATTCTGGCCAAAAATGGAAGATGATCTCATTCAACAAATGGTCAAAATTTCGTTGGAAGGTGGGATCAATTGGTTCGATACTGCCGAGATCTATGGTAATGGTGCTTCGGAAAAAGCACTTGCTGCATCTCTTACCGCTATTGGTAAAAAGCCAGGTGAAATCATTGTGGCTACCAAATGGTGGCCCATGTTCAGATTTGCTTCCAATATCCTGAAAACAATTGATAAGCGGATAGAGGCTCTTGCACCTTATCCTATTGATCTTTACCAGGTTCACCAGCCCTGGGGTTTCTCAAACGAAAAAGCCGAAATGGAGGCCATGGCGAGGTTGGTGAAAGAACACAAGATACGATATGTCGGGGTAAGTAATTTTTCGGCCTTACAAATGAGGTCTGCATGGGAAGCGCTTCAGAAGCTTGGCATTCATCTGGTTTCCAATCAGGTGAGATACAACCTGCTCAATCGGAAAATTGAATCCAACGGAATCATGCAAACTGCCAAAGAACTCGGAATTACTATCATCGCATATTCCCCGCTGGCACAGGGTCTGGTTACCGGCAAGTTTCACGATAACCCAGACTTGTTGAAAAATATCGGCATGCGTAAATATTCTTCGGCTTTCAAACCCGCCGGACTGGAAAAGAGCAGACCATTGGTAAAAATGGTTCAGGAACTTGCAACCAAATACGGTGTTACTTCATCACAAGTCGCACTCAATTGGCTGATCACCAATCATGGTGAAACTGTGGTCGCTATTCCCGGTGCGACTAAAGAATCGCATACGAAAGAGAATGCCGGGGCAATGACTTTTTCTCTTACTGCTGAAGATCTGTCCCTCCTCGATAAAAAGAGTGCCCTGTTTAAATAGTAATTTTACAACACGATATTCCCGGAAAATACAAAATTGCCTATTATGAAAAAATTTGACGTTCAAACGATTAACTGGAAAAGGATGCAGCGGAATTTTTATCGTTTTTTCTTAATAGTTGGCCTGCTTTTAATTACAGTTTATCTAACTTTTAGTAAAGTCAAAAATATGAATGAAATCAAAGTCGGCAGCACTATCCCTGCTTTTACCCTGCCCGATCAAAACGGAAAATTATTCAACATCAATTCTGTTCTCGGCAAAAAGAACATGGTAATTTATTTTTATCCTAAAGATGATAGTCCCGGCTGTACCGCTCAGGCCTGTGCTTTCCGCGATCAGTTTGAAGTATTTAGTGAAGCAGATGCAGTAATTATCGGCATCAGCAGTCAATCGGTTAAAAGCCATAAAGCGTTTGCTGAAAAACACAGGCTCAGTTTCACACTGCTCAGCGATGAAGGGAGTAAAATTAGGAAGCAATTCGGCGTGCCAACTAATTTGTTGGGCTTATTGCCTGGCAGGGTAACCTATGTTGCCGACAAATCGGGCAAAGTTATTTATACATTCAATTCGCAACTCCAGACCGAAAAGCATGTGGATGAGGCATTGAGGATACTAAAGAAATTGGAATAAACCAAACTTAAAATTAAACAGATGGATGTAGAAATTTTATCGAGGATTCAGTTTGCATTTACCATTGCATTTCATTACATATATCCACCACTTAGCATTGGGTTGGGCGTTGCATTGGTTGTGTTTGAAGGGATGTACCTTCGCACCAAAGACAAACAATATGAGCAATTAACCAAATTCTGGATCAGGATATTTGCGCTGATATTTGGTATCGGAGTCGCAACGGGAATCGTTATGGAATTTGAGTTCGGCACTAACTGGGCTGCCTATTCACGGTATGTCGGAGATATATTCGGAAGCGCGCTGGCCGCTGAAGGCGTTTTTGCATTTGCACTTGAATCAACTTTTCTGGGCGTTTTGCTTTTTGGCTGGAATAAAGTGAGTCCCAGGGTTCATTTTTTCTCAACGATAATGGTAACGCTTGGTTCCATGTTTTCGGCCATCTGGATTGTAGTGGCCAACTCGTGGCAGCAAACACCGGCAGGTTTTAAAATTGTGGGAGAAGGATTGACTGCCAGGGCCGAAATTACCGATTTCTGGGCAATGGTTTTCAATCCGTCATCGGTTGACAGGATTGTACATGTGTGGATAGGTGCTTTTCTGGCAGGTACTTTTTTGGTACTGAGCGTGCATGCTTATTATATTTTGAAGAACCGTTATGTTGAGCAGTCAAAAAAAGCATTCGGTGTAATCCTGGTAATTGCCACGATTTCTGCGCTCGCACAATTGGTTACCGGTCATGGCTCGGCAAATGGGGTAGCAGTGAACCAACCGGCCAAACTTGCTGCCTTTGAAGGGCACTATGATAGTTTAGCCGTAGCTGATATGTACCTGTTTGGCTGGGTGGATGATGCCGAACAAAAAGTAACCGGTGTAAAAATCCCCGGCGGCCTGACTTTTCTTATATACCAGGATTTTAAAACGCCTGTTACCGGCCTCAATGCTTTTGACAAAAACGACAGGCCTGGGCAGATTAACTTTGTTTTCCAGACTTATCATATCATGATTGCTATTGGTATGGGGCTTATTGGATTAACTCTGTTTTCACTCTTTTTGTGGTGGAAAGGTAAATTATTTAATCAGCGCTGGCTGATGATTGTCTTTAGCTTCTCAGTGGTGCTGCCGCAAATAGCAAATCAGGTAGGCTGGTATTCGGCCGAAGTTGGCCGTCAGCCCTGGGTGGTATATGGGCTTTTACGAACTTCAGATGCACTTTCTGAAAATGTCAGAGCAGGACAAGTTATGTTTTCTCTTATCTTATTTACGATTGTATATCTTATCTTATTCGGCTTGTTTATCTATCTGTTGAATAAAAAAATACAAACCGGAATAGAGTCTTACGGAACAGATAAGAAATATGCCTCAACTAATTTAACTTCAGAATAATGGAAACATTTTTAAATATAGAACTGGGAACATGGATGTTTCTTGTTATCGGCGCTGTTTTCAGCGGATATGCAATCCTTGATGGTTTCGATCTGGGAGCCGGCACCATACATCTTTTTCTGCGCAAAGAAGAAAGCCGGCGGATTGCGCTGAATGCAATTGGTCCGGTATGGGATGGAAACGAAGTTTGGCTGGTTATCGGCGGCGGGACTCTTTTTGCGGGATTTCCCAAAGTATATGCGACCTTGCTTTCTGCCTTTTATATCCCATTTATCTTGTTTCTGCTTTTGCTTATTATGCGGGCCATTGCTATTGAATTTCGAAGCAAAGAGAACATGCGCTGGTGGCGGAATCTCTGGGATATCACCTATTCTATTTCGAGCACGTTGATTGGCTTAACCCTTGGCGTAGTGCTTGGAAATGTTGTTCGTGGAATTGCCATTGATGAAAATATGATTTACAAAGGCGGTTTGCTGGATATTTTCAATCCATATGCCCTGCTCACAGGTCTCACAGTAGTGGCGCTTTTCGCACTGCATGGCTCGGTTTACCTTATTATGAAAACGCAGGATAAACTTGCCGAACGGCTTGATTATATCTCTAAAATTGCAGGCATGGTTTTCACCATCTTTTATGTGTTATTATCAATTGTCACCATTATTTATGTTCCCCATGCAGCGGAAGAATTCAAAGCAATGCCAATCTTGTTTGCGATTCCTGTTATTACCCTCTTATTGCTTCTGAATGAAAGAAGATTGATTGTTAATAAAAAATATTGGATGGCTTTTATGACTTCGGCTGTTTTAACTTCATTATTGCTGATAACCATAGCAATAGGATTATATCCCAACCTTTTACTTTCAAGCATCGACAGCGCTTATTCGCTGACTATTGCCAATAGTGCTGCTTCTCAGAAATCGTTGGGCATCATTCTAACCTTTGTGTTGATCGGAGCACCGCTTGTTTTGATTTATACAATTTTCCTCTTCAGAACATTCAGGGGAAAAGTAGTGCTGGACGATATGAGTTATTAGCAACGACAAGTGAAGACCAGAACTCACTTTAAAAAACGGACCTGCCTCGCACAGGTTTAAAATGCGGGGGCTATACCGAAAAGCCAAATGAGTAGGAAAATTAAAAAACAATAAAATATGATGACTGATTTTACTGTGATTGCTCAACTGATTGTTGCTGTTTCCATCGTAATTGTCTGGGTTTTCCGTTTCGATAATATCGTGAAGGAATTTAAACAATATGGCCTGAACGATTTAACCCGCACGATGGTAGGTTCCGCCAAAATAGCCTTGGCAACATTGCTGGTAGCAGGCATCTGGTATCCGGCACTGGTGCTTATTCCGGCACTTTTGATGGCTTTCCTGATGCTTAGCGCACAATATTTTCACTTTAAAGTGAACAACCCATGGCAGAAACGAGTGCCTTCGTTGTTCCTATTGCTGCTTTGCCTTTTCATTGCTGCGGTTTCCCTAAATTTAATTTCTTGACACGCTTAACTGACATACTTATTTTGATTTCAAGCTTATCTTTTTTAGCTTACGGCGTAGCCTATTTTATATCTCCGCATATGAAAAGCGAATTCAGGCGATTTGGGCTGGAGAAATTCGGACAACTTACGGCGGTTTTGGAGATTGGTGGAGCACTTGGATTGCTAGCGGGATTAATCATCAATTCAATTTTGCTGATCTCGTCAGGAGGCCTGGCTTTATTAATGTTTTTAGGCTTTCTTGCCAGGTTAAGGGTTAAAGACAGTTTTTGGGTTTCGTTGCCGGCTTTGTTTTATATGGTTCTAAATTCATATATTTTTCTTACGTCAATGCACCTGGTATAAATTTTAAGTCTTTTACCTTGAAAAAGAGAATCGACCAGCTTAAAATAACGAAAATATGGATAAGGTTAACGCGATTAAAACATACATTGAGGATATATTTAAAATTAGTCGTTTTGCAGTTCTTGCAACTGAAGGTGAGGGTCAGCCTCATGCAAGCCTGATTGCGGTTACCCCGATGAAAGGCTACCGGAAACTTATCTTTGCTACCTATCGAAATACACGTAAGTACCAAAACCTCACTCATAATGGTAAGGTGGCTGTTTTGGTTGAAGGGATTGATATTAGCAGTTCGGGCCTAAAGGAAAGCATTGTGCTGACTGCATTTGGTCAAGTTGAAGATATTGAGACAGAAGAGAAAAATAGGGTTTTCGAGGCTCATCTGGAGAGGCATCCCGGACTTCTATCCTTCATGCAGTCAGAGGATTGTTTTCTCGTTCGGATAAAAGTTGATACCTATCAGGTTGTTCGAGGGATTGATGATGTTGAGTGGTGGACTATAGACGATCTCGATGCCCCGACAATCATATAGAAATTATTATGACAAAACGCGTATAATTGGGAAGTCTTCGTAAAAAAGTCAAATAATTAAAATACAACTTTTTGAACTAAAAAATGAAATACACTTTTTTATCGGCACGCCGGGAAAATTTAGTCATGGCAGTCTTCATTAATGAAACGGTTCCTTACAATGGAGACGATTTCGACTTTTTGAGCAAGCACACACCAGATTCGGTTATTGTAGCAGAGGGTTCACCTGTTACCGTTGACTGGAAACGAACTTCATTCGAAGCATTTTAGTTATGGAACAAAAAGATATTGACAGGATTATTGAAATGGCCTGGGAAGACCGGACTCCCTTTGAAGCTATCAATAGTCAATTTGGCTTTACTGAGGCTGATGTAATCACTTTAATGCGCAGAGAGTTAATACGCAGCAGTTTTAACTTATGGAGAAAGAGAGTGCACAGTGGTGTCAGTCAAAAACACGCTGAAAAAAGAAACCCGGAAATCAATCGCTTTAAATGCAGCAGTCAACGAAATATTTCGATGAACAAAATAAGTAAGCCGTAAATGGAACTTCAGTTTGCCACCGACTATACAACCATACTCAAAAAAATTGATCAGATTGATCCGCTAAAGTATGGAAGAACCAGGAACTTTGTGGACGGCGCTGTTACGTATTTATCGCCCTATATTTCGAGAGGTGTTATAAGCACCCGGCAAGTACTTGAGAGTGTTCTGGCAAGAGGATATAAAAGTCAGGAAATAGAATCATTTGTAAAGGAACTTTGCTGGCGTGATTATTTTCAGCGTGTGGCCCAGGTTAAAGATTTGAACCGGGAAATAAAACAAGCTCAGGTTCCTGTATCAAACCATGACATTCCTGTTGCAATATTAGAAGGCAAAACCGGGATCAAGGGAATTGATGATGCAATACTGCAGCTTTACCGAAACGGCTATATGCATAATCATTGCCGGATGTACACGGCTTCGGTTGTTTGCAACATTGGCAAATCTCACTGGCTTCAACCTGCTCAATGGATGTATTATCATTTGCTGGATGGCGATTGGGCAAGCAATGCCTGTAGCTGGCAATGGGTGGCGGGTGCAAACAGCAGCAAAAAATATTATGCCAATCAGGAAAGCATCAACAAGTTCACCAAAACTTATCAGGCAAATACGTTTCTGGATAAGACCTACGAAGCACTTGAAACCTCAGAAACGCCCGCAGAATTAGCAGCCATCCAAAAGTTTATGCCTGAAATTGATATGCCGCTAGCATCTGAAATTCAAATGGATTCTGAAATTCCTACCTTCATCTACAACTATTACAACCTCGATCCGCAATGGCATAAGGAAGAAAAGGGCAACCGGATTCTGTTGATTGAACCTGATTTTTTCACCAGCTATCCTGTTAGCAAAGCTTGTATAGATTTCATATTGGCTCTAAGCAAAAACATTCCATGCATTCAGGTTTTTGTGGGTTCGTTTCAATCGCTTGTATATCAGCACCATTTAGAAAATATTTATTTTAAAGAACATCCGCTTAACATTGGTTATGCCGGAACCAAGGATTCCAGAGACTGGATTGCAGAAGATGTTACCGGTTATTATCCGTCATTCTTTGTCTATTGGGGAAAGGTGGAAAAACGACTTTCGCTAAAATTCGCTTAATATGTTAAATAACATTCTGGAAACCAACAGTTATACAATCAATAAACAAATAGAAATCAATGAAGCCTTAATCTCCCCCGACGGATTTGTAGCATTAGACAAAGCAAACATCCTCGCCTGTGCCTGTTTAGATGCTTATTACGAAGCCCGTTTGATTGGAAGGCTTGCATTTGCCAGGCCATTTCAAACCGCAACAAAACTTCCATATTCATGAAAACAGTGCTTAAGCAAAATTTACCCACTAAGGTTTGCACGGTTTGCCAACGCCCTTTTACATGGCGAAAGAAATGGGAAAAGGTTTGGGACGAAGTAAAATATTGCAGTGATAAATGCCGGATAAAAAAACATAAACCATGAGCACCCCAGGTATTCTATTTCCACATCAGTTGTTTGAACAGAGCAGACTTGTCTCTAAATGCGATAACATTTACCTGGTTGAAGAAGAACTGTTTTTCAAGCAATACAACTTTCACAAACAGAAAATTGCGTTTCACAGAGCCAGCATGAAGTTTTATGAGGGCTATCTCCAATCAAAACATATTCAGGTAGTTTACATTGATTCATTCAATGAACTGGCAGATGTAAGAAAACTTATACCCTACCTGAAAGCGCAGAATATTAACACTTTTGAGTATATCGACACAACCGATTACTGGCTGGAACAAAGGATCAGCAAGGCTTGCAGTACGTGTAATCTGGTGGCGCATAAAAATCGTTCTCTATTATTTCTTAATTCTTCCGAAGAAATTGCGTCATACTTTTCCGGGAAAAAGCGGCTGTTTCAAACGGATTTTTATAAACACCAGCGGCAAAGCAGAAATTTATTACTCGACGATCAGCAAAAACCCATTGGCGGAAAATGGACTTACGACGATGAAAACCGTTTGAAATACCCCAAGGAAAAAACGCCCCCAAAAGTAGATTTTCCAAAACCCAATGCTTTTTATAAAGATGCCATTGCTTACACCGAAAAGTATTTTCCGGATAACTATGGAAGGCTGAACAGCAACTTTATTTATCCCGTAACGCATGCCGAAAGCAAATCCTGGTTGGAGGACTTTCTCAAGACACGGTTTTCAGAATTCGGGGCGTATGAAGATGCTATTGTTTCAGACGAAATCATTTTACATCACAGCATTTTAACACCCATGCTGAATGTCGGCTTATTAACGCCTCAGTTTCTTATAGACGAAACCGTGAAGTATGCAGGCACACATGAAATCCCATTAAATTCTCTGGAAGGTTTTATCCGGCAGATTGTAGGCTGGAGAGAATTTATCAGGGCCGTATATGAACTGAAAGGCACAACAGAACGCACCCTCAATTACTGGGGATTTACACGAAAAATCCCGGCTTCCTTCTGGAATGGCACCACAGGAATAGAGCCGTTTGACAGCACCCTGAAAAAAGTTCTTGAAACAGGCTATTGTCATCATATTGAGCGATTGATGGTGTTGGGCAACTTTATGCTCCTGTGCGAATTTGATCCCGATGAAGTGTACCACTGGTTTATGGAACTGTTTATTGATGCCTATGATTGGGTGATGGTTCCCAATGTTTACGGTATGAGTCAGTTTGCTGACGGAGGAATTATGGCCACTAAACCTTATATCAGCGGAAGCAATTACCTGATGAAAATGAGTGATTACAAAAAAGGAGAATGGCAGGCTGTATGGGATGGTTTATTCTGGCGGTTTATGCACACCCACCGTGATTTCTTTTTGCAAAATCCAAGGTTAGGCATGTTGGTAAAGAGTTTTGATAAAATGACTGTGGAAAAACGAACTGCTCACTTGCAAAATGCAAAACTGTATTTGGAAAAACTGACACAGTAGTATGTAAGCCAATAAAAAATTAAACAATGACTTAATTTGAATTGTTAATTATCACAAAGAGTAATTCATTTTTAATCAATAAAAAAACTGTTGTTCACGTTGAACCTGAAATGAATAGTATGCGTTCTTCTAATAATGGGCGACTCATTGACATGCGAAGGTTTTAGCCAAGATTTTATACTTAAAGAGAATATGAACAAAGACCTCCAAAATTATAAATGGCATCTGCTTTCTTTTCACGATGTGTTAGGAATACTCAATACAGCATCAAATGGCCTTTCCACAGCCGAAGTTAATAAACGGCAAAAAGAATCAGGGCTTAATATCCTGCGCAGACAGGGAGGCGATAGTGCGTTTAAGATTTTTATCAGACAGTTTCTTAATCCTATTTTATTCATTCTTATTGGTGCTACTATTTTGTCTTTTGCTTTGGGGAAAGTTGTCGATGGCATTGTGGTTTTCTTGGTAATTCTTATCAATGCAGTTATAGGATTTATTCAGGAGTTTCAGGCCGGTAAGGCTATTCAGGGACTTACTAAATTTTTACCCGAATTTGTAACGGTAATGCGGGATGGAGAGCAGAGGAATATTACGGCTTCGGAGTTAGTTCCCGGAGATATTGTTTTACTCCAGGCTGGCGAAAAGGTTTTTGCTGACATACGACTCACTTCCTCAAAAAACCTGCAATGCAATGAATCAATCCTTACAGGAGAATCATTGCCGGCTGAAAAACACACACAAATATCTGATGCGGATGCAGGTTTAGCGGATCGAAAGTGCATGGCTTACTGTGGCACATTGGTTACTTCAGGCACTGCAGAGGGTGTCGTTGTTGCAATAGGCAATAATACGGAGATTGGCCATATTTCTGAACTTCTTCAAACTACTGCAACTATAAAATCGCCATTGACAAAATCGCTCGAGAAAATTGCAAAAACAATTACTTATGCAATTCTGATAGTCTGCATTTTGGTTTTAATAATTGGGATCTTTCGCAATAATAGTTTCATAGATGCCATAATTTCAGCTATTACAATTGCAGTAGCCGCAATACCTGAGGGCCTGCCTGCTGTAATTACTATTTCGGCAGCAATTGGTATTATGAGAATGGCCAAAAGAAATGCGATTATCAGGCATTTACCTGCAGTGGAAACCCTGGGCAGCACTACAGTTATTTGCTCCGATAAAACCGGTACGCTTACCTTGAATGAAATGACCGTTAGGGTACTTTGGAATGGCAGGCAGAGATATCAAACTACAGGTTCGGGCATTAATCCTGATGGTAAAATTCTGAGAAGCGATTCCGGAGCTGAGGCAAAAAACAGCGAAATTGGTGAACTTATGCTCGCTTCGGTACTTTGCAATGATGCAAGTCTTAGTTATAACGATGGGCAATGGATTGCCGTTGGAGACCCTACAGAAGTATCGCTGATTGTTGCAGGGGACAAATTTGGATTAAACAGAAGTGAAATAAGTATAAATTGGCCAAGGTTAGATGAAATGCCTTTTGATTCGGATAAAAAAATTATGGCAACCCTTCATACTTCGCCGGAAGGAAAAAAAATTATTTACCTTAAAGGAGCTCCCGAATCCGTTATCCCGATTTTAAAAACCCGGAATATATCATCTGATGCCATCGAACCTGAACAAATAAGAAAAGAGGTAATGGAACTCGCTGAAACCGGGATGAGGGTATTGGCTATAGCCTCCAAATGGCTGCCCAGCGAACATGCCGACCTCATCGCAGAAGAAGATCTTTGCGATTTCGATTTTATTGGAATCCAGGCTATGAGCGACCCTCCGCGAATGCAAGTAAAAAAAGCCATTGAGACTTGTCATAAAGCAGGCATAACTGTAAAAATGATCACAGGTGACCATCCTGCAACTGCTTCGATAATAGCCAGGGAACTTGGGTTCAAAAATGCCGGTCAGGTTATTACCGGAAGGGAACTTCAGTTGATGAGTCCTGAGCAGTTGTCGGAAGCAGTTAAAATCACAAACATTTTTGCACGGGTATCGCCCGAAGACAAGCTAAATATAGTAAAGGCATTGCAGGCGCATGGCGAAGTTGTTGCCATGACCGGCGATGGCGTAAATGATGCACCTGCCCTCAAACGTGCAGATATAGGAGTTGCAATGGGTATTACAGGTACTGCCGTGGCTAAAGAAGCTGCCGACATGGTTTTGGTCAATGATAACTTTGAGAGTATTGAAGCCGCTGTTGAAGAAGGACGCAGGGTATTCGACAACCTTTTCAAATCCATTATATTTCTTTTGCCTACCAGTATAGGTTTAGGTTTGGTGGTATTTTTAGCTGTGTTGTTTTTCCCTTCAGAAGATGGAGTTTTGCTCCTTCCTATGTTACCAGTTCAGGTTTTATGGATTAACCTTATTACTGCTGTAGCGCTGGCACTGCCTCTGGCAATGGAAGCAATGGAGCCCGATATAATGAAACGCCCTCCAAGAATACCAGGCAAAACCATATTTACGCCCTTCGTCACTTTCAGAATAATATTGGTATCGCTTATAATGGCGGTTGGAACAATTGGACTATTTCTTTGGGAATACAATATGGAACTTGCCAGAGGAACGGATAAAGCCCTTGCGCTGTCGGAAGCACAAACAATGGCTGTAACTGCAATGGTTTTATTCCAGGTGTTTTATCTTATCGAATGCCGGTCTTTAAAATACTCAGCAAGTTATATAGGTCTGTTTTCCAATCTTTCGATATACCTTGGAATAGGAATAGTATTGCTTGTTCAGGTTGCCTTTGTGTATCTTCCTTTTATGAACCATGTATTTAAATCGTCTCCTTTATATATCGATGCCTGGGGTTTATCAGCTTCTGTGGCTTTCTCAATTCTGATTATTATAGGTTCTGAGAAATGGGTGAGACGAAAATATTTTTAAATAAAGAAATCGAATGAAATAAATGAAAGACTTAAAGATAGTAAAAGCAATGAACCCCGATAATCATAATTCATGTTTAATAATAATGCCAATACAAACGAAATGAAAAAAACAATCTTTTTAATGCTTACAGCATTCACGCTTTTATGTTGGACTTCATCAATAAAAGCTCAGGCTCTGATTGATCTGGAAACAGGCTTTGTTTCTACTGGTTATAATGATGTGCGAATTCCGGGCGATAACGGTACATTTTTCTCTCTAAAAGATGATTTAAAACCTAATTCAAAAGCATTTTATCGTTTGAGAGTGAATTACACGATTAAAGCGCGTCATACACTTTCATTATTATATGCTCCTCTCGAAACTAAATCAGAAGGTAGTTTGCCAAACGATATTTTCTTTGAAGGAGTAGTATTTCCTGCCAATACAGAACTTACAGGTACTTATAAATTTAATTCGTACAGGCTGACATACAGGTACGATATTGTACAAAAACCCAGGTTTGAGTTTGGCTTAGGGTTCACTGCAAAAATCAGAGATGCTAAAATTGCGCTTTCTTCATCTGGATTAACTTCTGAGAAAACGAATGTTGGATTTGTTCCCATTATTAATTTCAGGCTTTTGTGGAAGATTGATGATCATCTTGGTCTCCTTTTAGATGGTGATGCACTTGCCGCACCGCAAGGCAGAGCCGAAGATGTTTTGATCGCTTTATCCTATAAGGTCACCAACAACCTTGGTATTCGGGCAGGATACCGTATCCTTGAAGGAGGTGCAGATAATGATGAAGTGTACAATTTTGCTTTATTTCATTATGCTTCGTTTGGAATATCTTACACTTTTTTAAATAAGCGTAAATCGAATTAATTTTATTTGAAAATGAGAAAGATAACCATCATAGAGCTAATCGAAAAAATTCAAGAAATCAGGGCATGTATCATTCATAACAGGGAACGCTTTCAAACTGAAACATTCCCTGTACACCAGAACTATTCCTATGCAGCTAAAAACCTGGTTGACTATCTCTCTCTCCGAACTTTCGATATTCGCATTAAACAAGGGAACCTATCGTTTTTAGGCTTGTCTTCATTCTCAAATTCGGAAAGATATGTGCTTACAAACATCGATAATATTTTATACCATCTTAAAACTATCCAGGGCCAGCGTGTTGAAGGATTGTTAAGTCCGGAAAAAAGTACCTGGAACTTTTTCACCACGCTTGAGTTACTCAATCAAAATACAAACAGGCTCTTTGGCGAAAGCAACAACCAAATCAGCACCCGAATAATGGTTACCTTGCCATCAGAAGCAGCCGGTGATTCAAAATACACAGCTGAATTGTTGATGAACGGTATGGAAATAGCCCGTATTAATTGCAGTCACGACAATCCTGAGGTTTGGGAAGGCATGATTGATGCCATACGCATAGCCGAAAAACAAACTGGAAAACATTGTAAAATATACATGGACTTGTCCGGACCTAAAATTCGCTCAGAGAAAATACATCAACTCAAAAAGAAAAAAAGTCATGTAATATTGCATATCGGCGATCGAATCAAATTATACTCTACCGAAGCTGAGCTGAAAAATGCCATTAAGAAAAATGTCTCCAAAAAAACTTTTGCTGCGTTGGTTTCTATGAGCATTCCGAATGTTGTTGGAAATCTTGAAATTGGACACCATATTTGGTTTGATGATGGTAAAATTGGAGGTGTTATTGAGGATATATCTGCCAAAAATGCAACAGTTATTATAACAAAAGCCAGTTCAAAAGGAACAAAATTAAAGGAAGAGAAAGGTATAAACCTGCCCGATACGCATTTGCAACTGCCCTCGCTTACAGAAGAAGATGTTAGTAATTTATCCTTTATTGCAAAAAATGCCGATATTGTTGGATATTCATTTGTGAGAACCGCTAATGATGTGACGCAACTGATGGATGCCCTGTCGAAGCTTAACCGCATGGATATAGGCATGGTGCTTAAAATTGAAAACAAAGAATCGTTTAATAATTTGTCCGATTTATTACTTACTGCCATGAAATGGTCGAATATTGGTGTGATGATAGCCAGAGGTGACTTAGCGGTTGAACTTGGCGTTGAAAGGATTTCGGAAGTACAGGAACAAATACTGTGGGTTTGTGAAGCAGCCCATGTTCCTGTAATTTGGGCTACACAAATACTCGAAAATCTTGCACAAACAGGTTTGGCTACCCGGGCCGAAATTACAGATGCTTCCATGTCGGTAAGAGCTGAATGTGTAATGCTCAATAAAGGCCCCCACATAATGGAAGCCATAAAAACACTTTTAAATATTCTTCGACGAATGGAGGCTCACCAAAACAAAAAACAAGGCACGCTGCGGCAGCTTTCTTTTGCAAATGAATTTTTTAACAAAGATGTGGATAGGTTTATTTATAACAAATTATGATGAACGAAAGTATATTTTTATCATTCAGCTTTAATCAGCTATTTACCGATCCGGTACATCTGATCCAATACGTGTAAGTAGAAATTACAAATGCACAGAAAATGGTAAATTAGAGTGCACAGAAAATGGCAACAACAGTGCACAACTTCTCTGTTTTCAAAAGTA
>JAAFHB010000473.1 GCA_010906965.1 Mariniphaga sp.
AAATTTGACACAAAATACGATACGATTCCGGCTTTAGCCAAAGCAGAAGAATGGATCAGGCACAATTACCGGGATGGCTGGGAACAAATTTAATTGGATCATAACCCAAGAATTCAGGTAAATCAGGAATATTAAAAAATGATTTAGTTCTTCATCAAGCATTCCCTGGTAGAACAGAAAAATTCTTAATTTTGAGTCCACTCCGAAAAGTGTATAAATTTTTAATTAATTAATAATCAGATATTTAATTGTATATTTCAATTGTTTTATGTATCTTGCAAGCATAATATAAAAGTCATCAAATGTTTAAGAAGTCATCGAAATCGGTTCAACTTAATATTTTCACCTCTCCTAAAACCTTGTTTTCTGGTAATTCGCTTAAAATGTACGAAGATGAGCATGCATGGCATAATCAGTTTCGTAATCAGGTTACAATGCGAGTTGATGAAAACCTCTTTCTACCCTTATATTGTGAAGATAATGGAACCCCTAATGCATCTGTTCGCGTTTTGATAGCTATGATGGTACTCAAAGAGGCAGAAGGCTTAAGCGACCAAAAGATTTTCGAGAACTGTCGTTTCAACCTACTGGTTCGGAGTGCCTTAGGCTTGCATAATGCAGATGACCCACTACCTACAGAATCGACCTATTATTTGTTTCGCAAGCGTATTCAGGACTATGCAAAGAAAAACAACGAGAATCTCTTTGAAACAGCTTTTGCACAAATCACCAAAGACCAATGTGCCGAATTTGAAGTTAGCGGAAAGCGAATCAGAATGGATAGTAAACTTTTGGGCAGCAATATCGCCTGGCTCAGCCGTTACGAATTAATTCATGAAACACTAAGGTTATTTTATATTCAGGCAAAACAGTCAGGCAAACTTGACCAAGCCACCCAAGACAGGTTAGACGAGCTACTCAAATTGGAAGGCAATATAGTTGTTTACACTTGCTCCAGCGAAGAGGTAAAAAGTCGCTTGCAGGAACTTGGCGAATTGATATACAAGATATTGCCACTGTTTTCGCCTTCGTTGGGTGTTTATTATCAAACGCTCCATCGGGTTTTCAACGAACAGTACAGGGTAGATGAAAAAAAGATAGTCGTTGCCCGTGAAAAGGAAGAAATATCGGCCAAATCGGTACAGTCGCCACACGACACTGATTGTCACTATCGGAATAAGGATGACCAAAAGGTGAAAGGTTACAGTGTCAATATAACTGAGAGTTGTGATGATGACAATCCTCTGAACCTGATTGGCCGTGTTGATGTGAGAAATGCAAGCACCTCCGATGTTGCTTTTTTTCAGGACGATATCAAAAAAGCACAGGAAGTTTTTCCCGACAAGATAGAAGCCGCACATGCTGATGGCGCTTACCATAGCCCTGATAATCAGCAATTCTGTAAGGACAATCAGATTAATCTATACCTTCATGCTATACAAGGGGGAAAAGGCAGGTATCAATTCAATTTTTCGGAAGATGGGAAACTCTCAATTTTTGATACAATTGATAATAAGATCGTTGAATACTTGAATGTTATCTGTAAAAACGACATCGAAAAATGGCGTATCAAAACAGAAAAGGGTTACCGGTACTTTACCCAAAAAGATATTGATGGTTACCTGATTAGAAAACAGATAGAAGAAACGCCCATTGAAACTTTACAGTTCCGCAACAATGTTGAAGCCACCATTTTTCAGTTGGCTTACCATTATCCAAACGCCAAGAGCAGGTACCGCGGTGAAATCAAGCACCAAATGTGGGCTAACATCCGTTGTTTGTGGGTGAACTTTGTCCGAATTCTGAAATACATAAAACAATTATGTCAAAGAACTTTGTTTTTTGCGAAATACGCGATCAAATCATTACTTTCTGTCCTCTATTTTGCGATTAAATCATTATTAACGGCAATATTGCAAAACAACCTGTCAAGTTCCGAAAATACCCAATTCTCATTAGCTTGAGATAAATAGGGTTGTCAGAGAGGACTCAATATTGGATCCTTCAAATCCTTCCAGTCACCCATCTAAATTACCGTTACCCTCACTTTTTTATTCTTCAATCTGCTGTTATCAACCAACTGAATCAGCCGGTCCACTTCGAATGCATGAACGGCAACAAAAGCGCAGTCCAACTTAATTTCGATGGTGCCCAACTGGTCGCTGGTTAGCTTGCCTTGTTTGATGAATAATCCTGCAATATCGCCTTTCGAGATTTTATCTTTTCGGCCACCCGAAACAAACAATGTTTTCCATACCGAAGCAGCAGCTATTGGCGCTTTCTGAAATTCTTCCACCTCAGCATTCCGGATAAAATCGGGCAAATCCTCATTCTTCCATTTCAGAATGTATGCAGTTCCATCGTTAAACATTCGGGCTGTTCGTCCGTTGCGGTGCGTAAATTCGTGAGCTTTTAGCGGAAGTTGATAATGAATGATGAATTTTATCTCCGGAATATCTATTCCCCGTGCTGCCAGATCGGTGGCTACAATCAACTGGTGGGTTCCATTCCTGAACTTGATGAGCGCTCTTTCCCTGTCTTTTTGTTCTATTCCGCCATAAAAACAGCCATGTCCGA
>JAAFHB010000474.1 GCA_010906965.1 Mariniphaga sp.
ATATGTCGAAAGCAAAGGCTTATTGTACATCGGAACAGGCGTTTCTGGTGGCGAAGAAGGCGCTCTTTTAGGGCCATCAATGATGCCAGGCGGATCACCCGCAGCCTGGCCAGCCGTTAAAGAAATTTTCCAGGCAGTAGCTGCCAAGGTCGATGGTCAACCTTGCTGCGACTGGGTAGGTGAAAACGGAGCAGGACATTTTGTGAAAATGGTTCACAATGGCATCGAATATGGCGATATGCAGATTATCTGCGAAGCCTATCAAATGATGAAAGACTTGTTAGGTATGAATGCTGACGAGATGCATGAAGTATTTACTGAATGGAACAAAGGCGATCTGGACAGCTACCTGATTGAAATCACGCGTGATATTTTAGGTTTCCGTGATGAGAATGGGGAAGCACTTGTCGAAAAAATACTTGATACTGCCGGACAGAAAGGCACCGGAAAATGGACAGGAGTAGCGGCCCTCGACCTTGGAATTCCGCTTACACTGATCGGGGAATCGGTATTTGCACGTTGTCTCTCTGCACAAAAAGATCTTAGGGTGAAAGCATCGAAATTTCTGAATGGTCCCGAAAAACTTTTCAGCGGCGATAAAAAACAATTTATCAGTGATTTGAAAGATGCCCTTTTAGGTGCCAAGATCATCTCATATGCACAGGGTTACGACTTAATGGCCGAAGCTGCTAAAGAATATAAATGGACCTTGAATAATGGTGGTATTGCATTGATGTGGCGAGGTGGTTGTATTATCCGTTCGGTGTTTCTCGGAAAGATCAAGGAAGCTTTCGACAAAAATCCAAAACTCGAAAATTTACTGCTCGACGAATACTTTAAAACAACGATTGAAAAAGCACAGGCCGGATGGCGTCGTGTTGTTGCAACTGCAATTAACAATGGCGTTCCTGCACCATGTCTCGCTACTTCATTGACTTATTTTGATGGGTTCCGCAGCGAAAGATTGCCTGCTAACTTGCTTCAGGCGCAGCGCGACTATTTTGGCGCACATACCTACGAAAGAGTTGATAAACCTCGTGGTGAATTTTTCCATACCAATTGGACCGGTAGAGGTGGCGATACCGCCTCAACAACATACACAGTTTAAATACCTATAGAACAAATAATTAACAAACACTGTAGTCTTTCGATTGCAGTGTTTGCTTTTAATAATCCCCCACTTTCCCCTTGCATTTTCAAACGCTAATTCCTCCCCTTTTTAAATGCATTATTATCAATCATTTGCTGAAAGAAATCGATAATTGATTTATCAACAGGGCGATATTTAATTCCTAATTCCTTGATGCTCTTCGAATGATCGACACGCCAGTGATAACCTACGTTTTTGCTGATCATTTTACGCTTTAATCCTGCCAGCGGAGCCATTAGCCACACGAGAAACTTGGGTAAAGTTTTCTTTGGAAAGGGATATTTATTGCCATATTTCTTTCGTAAAATTCCGGCTAAAGTCAAAAAGGAGGTTTCATTTGCCGAAATAATATGTCTTCCTTTGGCATTCGGCATAAATCCGGCATTAAAATGTGCTTCGGCCAGATCGCGAGCATCGACAACACCGATGTAAAACTCCGGAGCTCCCATTTTCATATTTCCGTCGCCCAACTGCCTGATCAGGTTATAACTTTCGGAGGTCGACTTTGGATTAATTCCGGGACCTATTACCAATGATGGATTGATAACGACTAAATCCCTGCGAAATTGGTTTTGATTGATCTCCCAGGCAGCCCGTTCTGCCACTGTTTTAGAGTAAGAATAGGGCTGATGTTCAAGCGTAGAAGTAAGATTCCATTGTTCTTCAGTAGCGATTCCATTTGGATAAGCCAAACAATCAATGGAATCGCCAATAATGGCAGCGCAACTGCTGGTCAACACAACACGACGAACAGAATCTGAGCGATTGACCGATCCTAAAACATTCTTAGTTCCAATCAGCGCCGGGTCGACAAGGTCTTTCTGGGGATCTTTCACTGTATTGATAAAAGGAGAGGCAGTATGGAAAACCAGTTCACAATCTTTCATCGCTTCATCGTATGAACCATCTTTCAATAAATCAGCTTTGAAATACTTAATTTGCCCTTTCGATTTTGAAGCAATCGCATCCAAATATTTAAGTGACTCAATATTTTCCGGGTTCCGAACCGGCGCATGAACGGTCAGCCCTTCGTCGAGAAGTTTTTTTACAATCCATCCTGCAACATATCCTGTTGCTCCCGTTACAAGTACAGGTTTGCTTTTATCTATAATCTTCATGGCATATGTTAATGAATACTAATTAAGTAACCAATTACTGATCTGATTGTTTTAAATACTGTAAATACACGAATATCATAAAATATATTGAAACAAAAATCGTCTTTGTCAATTTGAAAAATTACAAAATAAAAGTAAATTGCGCAGGTAAAATTAAGCTATGGAATCGAAATTTGCACCTGCCGAGAGAAGCACACTTGAAAGTATCCTGAACAGTAATTTTAGTCTTGAAAAGATTCAATATTTAAATGAAATCTTTTGCTCGCTTTCCTTTATTTTCTGCATAC
>JAAFHB010000475.1 GCA_010906965.1 Mariniphaga sp.
GGGGGATTTTATTGGCTGACACCGCTTTCAATTCTACGGTCGATTTCTTCTAAAATTGGAAGGCAATCCCAAACTCCTTCCGCCACAAAATCAGCGCCTGCGGCAAGCAATTTCTGAGCAGCAAATGCAATTTTTTCATTGAGCCACTTAGGGTCTGCATTTTCAATTTCTTCAGGTGAAAGTCCGACTTCATTCCCCGATTTGGTTATTCCGATCGTCCACATTCCGGCATTAATTCCCTCCTGAATGTCGGCAACAGTATCGCCGATTTTCACCATACGGTTCAAAGGATAGACACCCAATTTTTCGCAGTTCCGGTAGATCATCCAGGGGAAAGGACGACCACCGGTAACTTCCGATGAATTCACCACCGAATCGGGCAATAATCCCTGCTTAACTGCAAGAGGGAGTATATTCTTCATCATATCCTCAACATATCCTGTTGTTGACCCCACCTTTATTCCCTGATTTTTAAGTAAATTGATCAGATCGATTGCGCCTGACACTGCCTGTGAATATTGTTTTACAACCATCGACAAACCAGGCTCGAGCCTTGCATAAAGTTCTTCAACATCAGCTTCACCAGGTATCTTCCCAAATTCGTCCACCCATTGCAACTGAACAGATTCTATTTTTAGCAACTCGCGTACATGATCTTTTTTTGCCAGTCCCATCGGACCCCGTGCTTCGTCGGAGTTCAGCAGAATATTCTTTTCACGAAATACTTCAATAAAAACCTTAGTTGGCGCCAGGCAACCATAGTCGATAATGGTACCAGCCCAGTCGAATATTACCGCCTTTATATTTTTTAGTTGTGCCATGATTATCAATTAATTATTTCTTCATTAATATGAATTTCTCTTTTGCCAACTTTTCAAAAACTAAGGCTCTATTACGAAATGCAGGGGTAAAGCATTATCAATTTTAGCCGACTGCTTTTTGCAACTTGCAGTTAGCGGCTTGCAGTTTTCTAATTATATTTGAGTACTATTTGCTTCATATTAAGAACTACCAGCCGCAAGTAGCCTTTGACTCAAAACTCATCACCCATACAAAACGTTATAGAGCCTTATTTAAGCTACTTTATGATCCACATTTCAGCATTGATATCATCGGTTAGTCCTCCAAACTGACTATTTAATGCTGCATTGTAATTATCAAGATTTGTTGTTCTTTCTGAACTTGGGTATTTCCAGCGTTTGGCAATTCGTCCGCTGTTTCCCGTACCAACGCCGGTAAGAAAGGCCGGAACACCTGTCCGGCGATAATTATTGTAAGCCTCCCATCCTGAATTCTGGAAAAAAGCCAGGTATTTCTGGGTTAGAATCTGTGAAAGACCGGTAGCTGCGGTAGCACTGTATTTTACAGTGGGCTGAGCATAGTAGGGATCCCAATTGGTATTCACATTGGCACCATGAAAGGTCCATGAAGCTTTGATCCCACTTGTGTAAAAATCTTCAGCATTTCCGGCAATCCATCCTCGGTTAATGGCTTCAGCGATATTAAAACACATTTCGGGATAACCGATTTGAATACATGGCTCACCCAAATAGGAACTGTAATACTTGCTTTTGCTGATTGCCGAGTATTCGCCATTCAACATCTTAGTTGACATGTCATCAAGACTTTCTCCTGAACTTGCTCCAACATAGGCAGCAAAATCGGTGGCTGTCAACCCAGCTTTTATTTTGGCAGGTGCCGGATCTGCGACAATGAATGTTCTTGGATCTTTTAGTGATACCAACGTATTCAGGTAGGTTGCCGACATGTTATTACGTGTAGCTGTCTGCCCATAGCTGTCCTGATTAAGTGGATATTTATCGGTTACACCGTTGTAAGGAAACTTCAGATTATCATCAAGAGAAGTCATTACCGGATATTTGGCTGGATTCGAGATTACATCAACGAATAACTTTTTAATATTCAGGTCTGCATCCGACTCTTTCTTACTTAAAGAAATCAAAACCCTTAATTTGTAAGTATTCACTACTTTCTGCCATTTTTTTAGGTCATTGCCGAGCATAAAGTCGCCTGTAAGCGATTTGTCAAGTTGATTAATCAGCAATTGCAAATCGTTATTTGATTCATCGAGCCAGGTTAATGACTGTTTAAAAACTGACTTTTGAGTATCGTACTTTGGCTTCGTGTTATCAAGGCTTTTTAATGCATCGGTTAATGGAACATCTCCCAAGCGCATCGACATGTCGACAAAGTAGTAAGCCTTAAAGAATTTGGCCAAAGCTGAATACGGATTATTTTCAGGTAATCCGATCCGTTTGGCTTCTTCGATCATTTTATTTACATCCTTCAACTGGCTGTAGTTAAAGCTGGTATAGGTCCAGTCGTAAGTCTGGTCTCCGTAATAGGCATAATTGCTGCACCAGAACTGATTCCATTTATGAACACTGCTCCAGGGCGAATAATAGAGGTTGTAAACTACATTGGTGAACACAAGCGAAGGTGGAACTTGCCCGGGACGATTCGGATCTTTCTCAAGATCCGAGAATTTTTGGCAGGAGGACAAGGCTAAAGTAAGCATTATCGCAAGTATGA
>JAAFHB010000476.1 GCA_010906965.1 Mariniphaga sp.
TTATGAGCTTCAGACCACCAAACTCGGAGGATATTTTATGGATGAGCCCGAAAAGTAGTTTTCAGGTAGGGCAACCGATCCGTGGGGGTATTCCTGTATGCTTCCCGTGGTTTGGACCGCATAAGACCGATTTGGCAAAACCACAGCATGGATTTGGCCGCCTGATGTATTGGGATCTTGTTGAAACAGCAGCCAAACCTTGTGGCGAAACACTGGTCAGATTGCAACTTTGTTCATCAAAAGAAACAAAAGCGTACTGGCCCTTTGATTTTTGCGCTGAACTCAAGGTTGTTATCGGACAAACGCTGGATATAAGCCTGAAGGTGACCAATCAATCGGATGAATCGCTGGAATATACCTGTGCATTGCATTCATATTATAACCTTTCTTCCATCGAAAATACAACGATCACCGGTTTACTTGGTTCAAGTTATCATAGCCAGCTCGAACCAGGTGAATTTGTACAGGAGTCGCGCAAAATAGAAATACTGAAGGCTGAAACACGCCACTATCACAACACTGAAGCTACTTGCACGATCGAAGACACTCTATTTAAAAGGAAAATCCGGATCCAAAAAGCCGGAAGCAAGATTACGACTGTTTGGAATCCAGGAAAAGAAACCTGCGCGACCATCGATGATATGCCTGATGATGCTTATCTTCATTTTGTTTGTGTTGAAGCAGTCAACGCATTCGATGATGTAATTAAATTGGCTCCGGGGAATTCGCACACAACATCAGCGATAATCGGGCTGGAAGAATAAGCAATAGTTTAGAATAATTTATCAATCAATACCAGGCAGTTGAATATGAACAATTTGAATTATGGCGTAATTGGCAATTGCCGAAGTGCGGCCCTTGTATCAGAAAGAGGAAGTATTGACTGGTGCTGCCTCCCCGATTTCGATTCACCATCCGTTTTTGCCAAACTTCTTGATAAAGAACAAGGTGGTTCATTCAGTATTAATGTTGATGACAGCTATACTATCAGTCAGAAATATCTATACCGAACAAATGTATTAAGCACCAATTTTAATTCAACCGAAGGCTCTTTTGAATTAATTGATTTTATGCCAAGGTATAAAACAAGCGACGATGACAGCTATGCTTCGGCTGAGATTTTCCGCTATATAAGGCTTATTTCAGGGGCGCCGGTCTTTAAAGTAAACTACAATCCAAAGCTTAATTATGCGATTGAAGAAGTTTTTCATATCACAGTTGATGACCACATCCGGACATATTCGGCTGAGCGGCCTACAAATTGTATCTACCTGTATTCCAGCCTAAACCTCGATGACATTTTGGGGATGAAGGAAATCACCCTTACGTCTCACCAGTTTCTTTTAATGTCGTACAATCAGAAATTAATTGAAATAGACATTGACAGGGTTTATCTGGAGTATCAGCGCACCAAAGTTTACTGGCTAAACTGGACAAATCGTTCAAAAAAATACGAGCAATATACCGAAGAAATAATCAGGAGTTTGTTGGTCTTGAAAATAATGTCCTTCCAATCGACAGGAGCCGTATTGGCAGCATTAACTACCAGTCTTCCAGAGACAATTGGCGAAGTTCGTAATTGGGATTACCGGTTTTGCTGGTTGCGAGATGCTTCCATGTCGATAGAAACTTTGCTTAAGATGGGGCATTACAAAACGGCCAGGCAGTTTTTACATTTCATTAAAGGAATTCTTAAATCGAAAGACGATTCGTTTCAGATTATGTACGGCATCAGGGGTGAAAGGGAACTTACAGAAGTCAACCTCTCACACTTAGCAGGCTATGAAGGCTCGAAGCCTGTAAGAGTTGGCAATGCTGCCTATTTTCAAAGGCAGAATGATGTATTTGGCTATTTGCTGAATGTCGTCTATCAGTATTATGTTTTTTTTCCGGGTACTTTGGATGAAATTGAAGATATATGGGAAATTGTCCGGAATATTACCCAAACGGTTTCAGAACATTGGCAAAGTCCCGATAAAGGGATCTGGGAAATTCGTGGTGAAGAAAAGCACTTTGTTTTCTCGAAAGTGATGAGCTGGGTTGCGATGGACAGGGCCGCCAAAATAGCCAGCCTTCTCAACAAAAATTTCCAATGCAACGCATGGAGAGCAATCGCGGATACGATTAAAGAAGACATACTTAAAAGTGGCTGGAACGAAGATCTGCAAACATTTACGCAAACCTATGATAATTTGCATGTCGATGCTTCACTTTTGCTGCTGGAAGAATATGGCTTTATAGAGGCTGATGATTCAAAATTCAAAAAGACAGTAATTGCTATAAAAAACGCACTTCATCACGAAGGATTGATGTATCGTTATTTAAATGAAGATGATTTTGGCAAGCCCAGTTCTTCTTTCACAATTTGTACCTTTTGGTTGATCCAGGCTATGTTTAAGATTGGCATGGAAAAAGATGCGAAAATTATTTTTAATAATCTGCTAAAATGCAGTAACCATTTAGGGCTCTTTAGCGAGGATATCGATTTTAAGACAAAACGGCTTTTGGGGAATTTCCCGCAAGCTTATTCACACC
>JAAFHB010000477.1 GCA_010906965.1 Mariniphaga sp.
CTTAAACCGCAAGTGGTTAAAAAACCAGCATTGAAACTGCGTAAAAAACCAATACCGCTTTCGTCGTAAAACTCAGGAGATACAATTCCGGTTTTACTGATATAACTGCAGTTAATTCCCTTAAACGACAACCCGGCAATATCCAGACATCTGTCTGAAAGCACTGTAAACTCAAGTCCGGAACCAGTTTTGATATCGAAAGCTTTTACGCCCTTGGCTTTTCCTCCCGCAAGCGTATATTCTTTAATGCCAAATAGCTGGCTAAAATCGCCAGCATATTTGAGCATTTCTCTTTTCGTGAGATTCTTCATCTTATTGCTTAATTCCCAATGTTACGATTTCATGAGGTTTCAATTTTACATTGATTGATTTACCTTTAATTTCAGGTGCTTCCGCATTTTCGAGTGGAAACTCAATCAGGTTAAGTCTGCGCGCCGATTTAACCGTGACCGGCAAATTGATCGTAGCATTTGTCGCCTTTCCTTCCACCTCAACCAATCTGATTACAAGCTCCTCTCCTTCTTCCGATTGTTTCACGCCTGTCATTGAAACATTTGTGGGAAAAACAGAGAAAAAGGATTCTTCTTCGGGTCGGGTTGCATGGTTCTTCGCAAGTGCCAAAGATGGAGGTTCTGCTGCATAAACCGGCACATTAAAATCTTCACCTTCAGCCCAAACCTGATTCTTCCAATCGCCGGCGTGAGGATAAAGTGCATAACTGATAATAAATTTGCCAAGATTAGGATAGATATCGGGATTACCGGCAGATCGCATCAGTGTGAGTCTCAATTCGCCGTTGTGGTAAGAATTGCCGTATTTCGTTTTATTCAACAGGGCGACACCTGTTTCTCCGTCAGTTACATCGACCCATTTTTGTGCAGGAACTTCCTGACCATCATTGGCTTCGGAAACTATTCCGTAATCGTTCCTGTGTTTGAGCGCTTCAGGAATTTCTTTGCCTCCGATTTTCCCGTTAGCCGGTCTTTCAACAACATCAAAAGGAACCTGATTGTAATACCTTGAATTCTGCATTGCAAGCGGAAAAACTGCCCGCAACATAGGAGAATCAGTTGTATCGCTTCCTGTCTCCAACCAATGTACTTCCATATCGTAAGCAATTCGCGGATACGAACGATAAAGATACATACGCTCAATGAACCGCGATTTACCCCAGGTTTTAACGGTTTCGATGCAAGCCCTGACGGGACCGTTCTCTATAACCTTCACGCTCTTAACATCCGTAACATCCTCTATTTTAACATTTTTATTCAGCACCCACGATTTCATTCCCCCTTTTTTATCTTCCATGAAAATCCTTAAGGTGTTGAGCTGTCCCCCACTTTTGACAACTTCGGTATTAGTACGCTTGTCGAACAGGCTTACAATACCACCGGTTTTCATGTCAACCTTTACCTTGAAAAAATCAGTATCGAAGGTATTGTCAGCAAATGGGATAGGCTCAATGTATTCTCCCGGCTTCGTCATATCGACATAAAAAGTTTTGTAACCACCGGCAGGAAACTGATCAACAATAAACTGGACTTTGGATGTAAATCCCGGAGGCGTAGGTTTTGAAAAGACGATCTGTGCCGGATACGTTTTCCCTGAACCATCACGAACCAATACCGAGGCTAATTTCCCGGCAGATTTAGTCTGTTTGGTTGCATAATCGGCTGCCAGGAAGTTTTCGTTCTGATTCTTTGCCTTTACTACATCAATAGTCGTTTTATCAACAGGCTGAAAATTTTGTCCGTAATAATTTGCACCCCAGGTTGCTACTTTTACAGTAAAAGGTTCAGCATGAGAATAAACATTTGCCTCAACAATTGTTTTGCGTGAGTTTGGCTGAAGATTATATGCCACAACCGGCTGACCCATATTAGTTTTAAATTTTACTTCATCGGCCATCTTGCGGAAAGCATTGTCGCGCAATTCTTTTGATTTACGAAGAACTTCGGAGTAACGGGCAACTGCTTCCTTGTTCGCTTCGTTAATTGCTGAGCCGGGAAGGATATCATGGAATTGGTTAAAAGTCACCGTTGTCCAAAGATCACGGAGTTCGTCAGCAGGGTATTTATCACCATTCAGCCAGCGAAGTGTATTAAAGAATTCGCTGCTGTAAAGTGAATTCTCACTATTCCGGTTACCTTCTTTAATATCAGCAACATTCGAATAACAACCTTCGAAAATGAATTGCATTTCGCCAAAATGGGTAGGACGGCCGTCCATCTCTTTGGAAACCTTGCTGAAAAAATCACCGGCCGTAGTAAACTTAACGGCAGGGTAGCCAGGTGTTTTATCGAGTTGATGTACCATATCGATATTGGCACGTGTTGGACCGCCACCATGATCGCCTACACCTGTAATTTGCAATAACCGATGTTTATCGGGAGTAATCAGTTTTAATTCATCCTTTAACTTCAAGGTGATATCGCCATTGTAACCGTCGTTAGCATAGCACAATACCTTCGAAGAATCACTACCAACCCACCAGAATGTACCTTTAAAAGGTTTGGTCCG
>JAAFHB010000478.1 GCA_010906965.1 Mariniphaga sp.
TCTTTTTGCTGGTAGGTATCTTCCGATCTTTTCTGCTTTCTTCCCTTCATCCGGTAACATTCATTTACTTTCACTTCTCAAGGTTCGATCCTTCCCGAATTTTGTCGTTTCATCCGGTACTATGATCTCGGCTGACTTCTCACAATAAATCTTATTTCAACCGTGCTTCATACTTCGTTTCAACACGTCTGTGAGATCTCCCGCGGTAAGACGAATAACTTTCATTCCATGTATCCGCATCATTTACACTCCGATGTCCGTGTAGCTTTTGGACTTTGTTTTATATGGCAAACTCATCCCATCGGATATGCCTGATAATGTTCGTGTTCCTCGGATCAGTCCCGAAACTTCCGGATGCCTCCGGCTTCCTTCAGATTCCACCTCACGGTGGACACCCTTGCACTTGGCTAATGGTTGGCTATACTACATACCACCATAACGGACTTGCACCGTCAAGTTATTCGCCATGCACTGCGCACCACAAAAAAAGAGGGCTGTAGTGAACAGCCCTCTTTTAATGTATATATAATCAAATTATTACTATTTGTGATTTGGATCCTGAGCCAGAGAAGCCTGAATATCAAGCTGAGCCTGAGGAATAGGCCAGTATTCATTCTTCGGACCAACAAATGTTGCTCCGGTAAGGAAACTCCTAAACTTAGTATCACGCGAAATATAATCGTTCATTACTTCTTTCAGCGTACCCCAACGGCGTAGGTTAAAAAACCGCTGTCCTTCACAAGCAAATTCAAGTGTCCACTCCACCTGAACAGCCTTGGTTGCATCGTCTTTTGATGCAAATGTGGCAGGATAAGGCTCAACTTTGTAATTTGCCGCAGGTTTTGTATAATCCACTACAAAAGGAACAGAACCATCCAACAAATAAGTTGTACAAAGCCCCATCACAACATTACTACTTTTTGCACGGTTACGAATTTGGTTAACCAAGGTTGTTGCCATTGCGAGATCATTATCGGCAATAGCACATTCAGCCCTCCAAAGTAAAACATGAGCCAGACGGATTGCCCTGAAATTACGATTGTTATCGAAACCGCTACCGTTGGTCTGCAAAGCCTTGTTTGTAAAAAGGTGCATATACTTTTTGGACATATAAGGACCTCCATTAGACTGATCACGGATCCAACTAGCCCCCTGACAAATTCCCCATCCAAGAAAATCAATACCACGACGCGAAACTGTCCAGTCAAGACGTGGATCCACTAATTGAGCTGTTGGTTCAAATGCAGTTTTGGATAATACCATCATATCGCTTTTTAAGGCAGGCCGATCAGCGACATTCAAAATAGGCAAGCCGCTTCCTTGAACCTGGAAAGTTTCAACAAGTACCTGTGATGGTTGATAGAACCCCCATCCAATTGCAGCAGGACCAGCCTGATGCATACTTGGTCCGGCAACTAGCATAGCACTTTGATTAACGCTACTAGTCTGAGCCTGAATTTCAAAGATCGATTCTTTGTTATTCTCGGTGGCTTCGTTGTAGTTATCGTAATAATTTGATACAAGGCTAAATTTTGGATTGCTGATAATTGCATCCAACAATGCTTTAGCAGAGGCCAATTTATTTTCATTCATAAAAACCCATGCTTTTAATGCCAAAGCAGCATTTTTGGTTGCCCTTCCAGGTTCAGACGGAAATGTTTCGGGCAAGTTATCAATAGCAAATTGAATATCGGCTTCCATATCTGTCCAACCAGCATCGGTATTTGGTATTTCAATTACGGGTTTGCCCAATTCAGATTCGGTCTTTACATACGGAATATTCCTGAACACTCTGTTTGCTTTGAAATGAAACCAAGCTCTTAAAAATTTAGCTTCTGCTTCAATCTGTTTGGCGCGGGCATCAGGAATTTTATTTGCACCGGCTTGCGTAGCTTTAAGAAAATCGATAACCTGATTAGAACGGGCAACGCCATTGTAACAATCTCTCCAACGTTCAGCCATGTATCCATTTGATGGTAAACATTCAAACCTTTCAACTGCGTTAAAGTTGGTCTGATCACCGGCTGATGAGCCTTTATAAGCCTCATCAGAAGCACCGCTTCCATAAGTCCAGTCGGTTGCAGGATCACCGCCAAATCTTCCGAAACCTTGTAATGTACTATAAGCACCAACCAAAAGAGCCTCCACCCCTGATTGTGATTGTATTATACTTCCTGCAGCAACTCCCGGAGGTTCTTTTGTTAAAAACACATCATTACAGGAAAATTGAATTAACAGACAAAGAACAATGAACAGTATCTGTATCGAACTATATTTATTTTTCATGATTAATTACTTTAAAATTTTATACCTATTTGTGAATTAAACATTAGATTCCGATATTAATGCCAAACAGAAACTGACGAGGAGTAGGCCAGGCTCCCTGGTCAATACCCATATTGGCACCACCACTATTCACCTCAGGATCCAAACCTGAATATTTGGTGATTGTAAAAAGATTGGATACTTGTCCAAAA
>JAAFHB010000074.1 GCA_010906965.1 Mariniphaga sp.
ATGATGCCTTTGGATGTCCATTCAGGAAGTGTGGCGCGGAAACTGGGATTACTTCAGCGGACTCAAAACGACTGGCAGGCGGTGGAAGAGCTCACTGCCAATTTACGGTTATTTGATCCATCCGATCCTGTGAAGTACGATTTCGCGCTCTTTGGACTGGGCGCATTTGAGAAATTCTAAATAAATGACGTGAAGACTTTCTTTCAGATAATTAATTCATATAAACTGGAATTTTCAAATGGCCCGAAATAACTGGTTCGAATTCAAACAATTCAGGATAGAACAACAAAAGGCTGCGATGAAAGTTGGCACCGATGGCGTTCTTCTTGGCGCCTGGACTCCGGTGTTTGATAATATGCGGATTCTTGATGTTGGTACTGGCACAGGGCTTATCGCATTGATGCTTGCACAGCGTTCGAATTCAATGATTGATGCTGTTGAAATTGACAAGACAGCCTGTGAAGAAGCTGAATTTAATTTTGCTCAATCGCCGTGGAGCGATCGGCTAAAGGTATTCAATACCGATTTTCAAGTGTTTGCCAATTTGCCAAATGAACCTTACGATTTGATTGTTAGCAATCCTCCTTTCTTTGTCAATTCTTTAAAGACACAAAATGCAGCACTTTCAGTTGCCCGTCACAACGATATGCTCACTTTTGATCAATTGACGACCAGTGCACGGAAATTACTCAGCAATAACGGACGTCTTTGCGTCATTATTCCCTTCGCAGCTTTTGTGGAATTCAGCGGGTGTGCACGTCTGGCAGGCTTTTATCTGCGTCAGCAAACGCAGGTTATCCCTAAGTTTGGGAGAGCTCCAAAACGGGTTTTGCTGGAGTTTACGGTTTCACCATGTTATCCGGTGAATAGTGAATTAGCCATCCTGGATGAAGACGGATATTATACGGGAGATTACAAGAAACTTACTGCACCGTTTTATCCCGCTTTCTGAAACTTTTGGGCGTTTATTCTGTTAATATGTTTATAACAGTTTTAATGAAAGTCGATGTCTCTGTTTCAATATATTAATCTTTGGGCTGTTTTGGTTGCTGCTATTGTGAAAGTGATCATCGGAAGCTTTTGGTATTCTCCCTTTATCCTCGGAAAAAGCTGGATGCATGAAAGTGGTTTAACAGAAAATGATTTTAGAAAAGGTCATCCAATCTGGGTGATGGCATTGCTTTCGCTTACTTTTGCTTTTATTGCAGCCTTGGCAATGGCAACCTTTATCACTCCGCAATGGAATATCCTCTCGGGTGCAGGAATGGGAGCCATTGTTTCAATAGTTTGGATTTCAGCATCAAAGGCAAATACCACGCTTTACGAAAACTATTCGCTAAAGCATTACCTGATTCATGCCGGCTACGATATTTGCAGCTATACAGCGATGGGTGCAATTTTAGGGGCATGGCATTAAATGCAGAGGGTTAATGTAAAAAGTGGAAAGGTTATATTAAGTTCTCAGGTTTTAATCGTATGTCTGTATCCTTTAGCCTTTATTCTTTAATTTGCTACTTTTGAGCCGAAATCTCAAAATAAACTTCGATGAAGACATTGGCGTTGCTCGCAATATTTACTCTTTTATTATTTCCAAAGGCTTATTCTACCCAGCTTTCGCCGCAATCACAGATTTCGTTGCTGACGTGTGGACCTGGAGATGATATTGCTACTTACTTTGGACATAGTGCAATCAGGATAAATGATCCGCAATCGGGTATTGATTATGTGTTTAATTATGGGGTATATAGTTTTGATACCCCCAATTTTGCATGGCGGTTTGCCAAAGGGGAGACTGATTATATACTTGCCGGGGAACGGATGGTGTCCTTCATGGCATCCTATCGCGAAGAACAGCGAAGTGTTTATGAACAGGTGTTGAATATCTCACAAGCTGAAAAGCAGTCACTTTTTGATGCATTGGTCGAAAATGCAAAAAAGGAAAACCGGGTTTATCGTTATCGACATTTTTCGGATAATTGTTCCACACGTGTACGCGATCAGTTCGAGAAATGTGTCAATCACCAGCTTCAATATGATACTTTACAGGATACAAAACTGACCTATCGGAATTTGGTCGATCAGTGTGTCCCCGGAAATAGTTGGAACGGTTTTGGTATTAAATTGGCGCTCGGTATTCCAGCAGATAAAGTGACCACCTATTCCCAGAAAATGTTTCTTCCCGATTATCTTATGAATAGCATGGCAAATGCTACGGTTGGGAAGGATGGGGTACGTGTGCCATTCGTATTACCACGGACTACACTTTTTACGGCAACACCACTACAATCAGGCTTCAGTCTAACCTCTCCGGCAGTTGTCATCAATCTGTTTTTCCTTTTTGTTGCATTGTTTTCTTTTATCGAATACCGGCGAAAAAAGAGGATGATATGGCTTGATTTTCTGGTTTTCTTTGCGGTCGGATTTGCAGGAATTTTATTAAGTTTCCTCTGTTTTGTCTCGGTTACAGAAGCCACGGGCTGGAACCTGAACCTGGTTTGGGCATTGCCAACCCACTTTATTTTTGCATTCCTCTGGCTGGTCCCGTCTTTGCGACCAAATCTTGGCTGGTATTTGAAATTTACTGCAGGAATTGTATTTTTCTTCCTAATTACAATGATTTTTCTTCCGCAAACCTTTCATTGGCTTGTTGTGCCGGCCTGTCTGATTATTCTTTTGCGTTCGAATGTGTTTTTTAAGCCAGGTTTAGGCAGGTCGAATATTTGATCGCAGAGGTGGGATCACGCACCTCAGAGTTGAAACATTTGATCGTGGGGGTGGAATCACGCACCTCCAGGGTGAAATATTCCATGTCCGACATAAAATGTTGTTGAAAACTTACTCCCAAACTTCAATTCTTAAAACCGAATTGATAAGCTGATTGTCTTATCTTTGCTTGCAAGAGTAAATTTTATAAATCCAGCTGTGACACAAGTACCAAATAAATACGCCGAGACACCGCTAATGAAACAATATTATGCGGTTAAAAATAAATACCCGGATGCGGTATTGCTTTTCCGTGTGGGTGACTTCTACGAAACATTCGGGGAGGATGCCATCAAAGCATCTGGTATTTTGGGAATTACACTTACCCGCCGTGCAAACGGTTCTGCTAGTTTTGTAGAGTTGGCAGGCTTTCCTTACCATGCACTCGATACTTATCTTCCCAAATTAGTGAGGGCAGGTCAGCGAGTGGCGATCTGCGAACAACTCGAAGATCCGAAATTAACGAAGAATATCGTTAAACGGGGAATTACCGAACTTGTCACACCGGGCGTTTCAATCGACGACAATGTGCTCGAGCATCGCGAGAATAATTTCCTGGCTTCGGTTCATATCGAAAAAACACTGGCAGGAGTTTCATTTCTTGATATCTCAACAGGTGAATTTTTAACTGCCGAAGGATCATTTGAATACATCGATAAATTACTGAATAGCTTCCAGCCAAAGGAGGTGCTTTTCCAAAAGGGGAAAGAGAAACTCTTTATTGAATTGTTTGGAAGTAAATTCTATACTTACAAACTGGATGACTGGGTTTATACCGAAGATGCAGCCAATGACCGGCTTCTGCGCCATTTCGAAACCGTCTCGCTCAAAGGATTTGGGGTTCAGACACTTCAGTTGGGCATTATTGCATCGGGAGCAATTCTTCATTACCTCGATTTTACCCAACATTCGCATCTTCAACATATCTCGGGACTTTCAAGGATTGAAGAGGATAAGTATGTTTGGCTCGACCGTTTTACAGTGCGTAATCTTGAACTCTTTCATACGATCAACGAAGGTGCGAAGACGCTCGTTCAGGTGATCGACCAGACAATCTCGCCCATGGGAGCCCGTCTTCTGAAACGTTGGGTCGCACTTCCTTTAAAAGATATTCACAGGATCAATGACCGGCTGGATGTGGTTCAGAAATTTACTGAAAATGTCGAATTAAAAGGCGATATTGAAGAGCAGCTTCGGCACATAGGTGATCTGGAACGAATTATTTCAAAAGCGGCAGTCGGACGTGTGAATCCGCGTGAAGTGGTTCAACTGAAAGTTGCATTAAATGCTATTGGTCCCGTTAAAGAGTTGTGTGCTGCATCCGGAAACGGCGTATTGATTCGACTTGCAGAACAGTTAAATTTATGTCAGACCATCAATGACCGTATTGAAAGGGAAGTTTTCCCCGATCCGCCCATGATGATTGTTAAAGGGCATGTAATTGCAAAGGGAGTTTCGGCTGAACTGGACGAATTGCGTGATCTTGCCTTCTCAGGCAAGGATTACCTTCAGAAAATGCAGGAACGTGAGATTATCGCCACAGGAATTACTTCATTAAAAATAGCTTTCAACAACGTTTTCGGATATTACATCGAAGTCAGGAATATGCATAAGGATAAAGTTCCTGAAACCTGGATTCGCAAACAAACACTCGTCAGTGCTGAGCGATATATTACCGAAGAACTAAAGAATTACGAGTCGAAGATTTTAGGTGCGGAAGAGAAGATACTCGCGATTGAAATTCGGTTGTTTGGTGAGCTTGTTTCTGCATTGACCGAATATATTCAGGCGATACAGTTGAATGCCAATGTTCTGGCCCAGATTGATTGTCTGCTCTCGTTTGCTACAATTGCGCAACAGAACAAGTACAGCAGGCCTGAAATCAATGAATCTCAAGTTATTGATATTAAAGATGGCAGGCATCCTGTGATTGAACGTGCACTTCCGATCGGTGAAAAATACATCACCAACGATGTTTACCTCGACAACGAGGAGCAACAGATCATCATTATAACAGGTCCGAATATGGCCGGTAAATCGGCTTTATTGCGACAGACGGCTTTGATCGTACTTTTGGCCCAGATGGGTTCGTTTGTCCCGGCAGAAGCTGCTAAAATCGGTTATGTCGATAAGATTTTCACAAGGGTCGGCGCGTCGGACAATATTTCGCTCGGAGAATCGACCTTTATGGTGGAGATGAACGAAGCGGCAAGCATTTTGAATAATATGTCGGAGCGTAGCCTGATTTTGCTTGACGAGTTAGGCCGTGGAACAAGTACTTACGACGGTATCTCAATTGCCTGGTCAATTGTCGAATATATTCATGAGCATCCAAAAGGTCGTGCGAAAACCCTGTTTGCAACCCATTATCACGAGTTGAATGAGATGGAAAAATCGTTCAGCCGGGTGCGCAATTTCAATGTAACTGTAAAAGAGGTAGGGAACAAAGTGATTTTCCTGCGCAAGTTAGTTCGCGGAGGGAGTAACCATAGTTTCGGGATTCATGTGGCACAAATGGCTGGTATGCCAAAGAGTGTTGTAAACCGTGCAACCGAAATCCTGAAGCAGCTTGAAAAAGCCAATCGCAAAGAGCTTCCGGCCAAAAGGGTTAAAGACCTTGCCGAAATGCGCGAAGGTTTTCAGTTGAGTTTCTTCCAACTTGACGACCCGGTTCTCAAACAAATCCGTGACGAAATCAAGAATTTGGATGTGAACAACCTCACTCCCATGGAGGCGCTCAATAAACTGAATGAGATTCAGAAGATTATAGGGAAGTAATCGGGCTTAAAAATATTCATTATCTTTGAAATAAATTATAGGATATGAGAACTCAGGTAGTGCATTTTAAAAATATAGTCGAAACTGTTTATGGCTTATCTCTTGATGAAAGATTGGAATTAAAAAATCTTTTAGAGCATAATATTGCTGATACCCGCAGAAATGAAATGGCTGATAATTATAAAATATCGCAGGAGGAGTTTAAATCGGACAGTCTGGAATTTTCTGCAAATATAAACGATCTTAAGAAAATGCTGTAATGGAAGTTTCATTTAGCGATTCATTCAAAAAGGTATTTAAAAAGAGAGTTAAAACAACTGAAATTGAAACTGAATTTTGGATCCGACTGGAATTATTTATAGCTGATCCGTTTGATGACAAACTTAAAACCCATAAATTATCTGGAAAACTAAAAGATTTATGGAGTTTCTCAATTGAATATGACTTGAGAGTTGTCTTCTTTTTCACGAAGGATAAGCCCAAAAGAGCTGTTTTTGTCGATATTGGAACTCATGACGAAGTATATTGAGAAATAGGGTAAAGGACCTCGCCGAAATGCGCCAAGGTTTTCAATTTAGTTTTTTCCAGCTCGATGACCTGGTTCTCAAATAAATCCGTGACGAAAGCAAGAATCTTGATGTGAACAACCTCACTCCCATAGAGGCGTTGAATAAATTGAATGAGATTCAGAAGATTATCGGGAAATAACAGATTCGATTACATTAAATTGCATCAATGAATCATCAGAGGAAAAACGGAGGGATTATTTTGTAACCAATTGGATAAAAATTCGTTTTAAGTAATGCGTTTGCGACGGAACATCGTTTTGAATAGCATAAATATATTTGTAATTAATTAATTTTCTTGATATAAATAAACCTTAAAGCGTAATCAAAATGGGAATGTTAAGCGAGTTCAGGCAATTTGCCATGCGTGGAAATGTAGTTGATCTGGCCGTTGGTGTAATTATTGGCGGTGCTTTTGGTAAGATTGTGTCTTCTTTTGTTTCAGATGTTTTAATGCCGCCGATTGGTGTGTTACTGGGAGGGACTGATTTTACAAGTCTTAAAATCATTCTCAAGGATAAAGTGATGGAGGCAGATAAGGTAATTTCGCAGGCTGTCACTATCAATTATGGCAATTTTATTCAGGCGACCATTGATTTTTTGATCATCGCTTTTTCCATTTTCATGATGATTAAATTGATGAATTCGATGAATAAAAAAGAGGTTCCAGCTCCGGCTCCGCCAGCACCTGTTGAACCTTCAAACGAGGAAAAACTGCTGACTGAAATTAGGGACTTATTAAGAAGAAAATAGATCATTTCTGGCAATACAAATAAAGGCTGTCCCGGATTTTGGGACAGCCTTTATTTTGCTTTACATTGAAAATCAAATGTTATTTCTGATGAAAAGTCTCTGAAACAAAGCCCAAAACTGCGGGCAATGCATCGCGCCAGTAAGTCCAGTTATGCGCACCGTCACGAACCCGAAATTCATGAGGAATCTCCTTTTTGCGCATAGCTATATGAACCAGTGAATTTCCCTCGTAAAGAAAATCATCATCCCCGCAGTCGATGTACCAACGAACCGCCTTCTTTTGATCGTCAGGTATCTGGCTAATCAGGTTCAGTGCATTGTGCTTTTCGTAATAGGTTTTAATTTGTGTCTCATCCGTAATACCTGGATCGCTTTTACTCATGCGGGTCTTGGCCTCTTCAATACTCAATGGGCCGATATAAGCACTTAACGGACAAGCTGATGAGAACAGTTCTGGATGATGCAATGCATACATAAACGTTCCTCCGCCACCCATCGACAGACCGGCAATTGCACGGTAACGCTTATCTGATTTAATCCGGTAGGTTTTTTCAATGGCAGGCAGAAACTCCTGAAAAAAGAAGTCTTCGTAATTCCAGTCGCCTCCAATACTGTTGAAATATCCCATTCTACCCGTATCGCCATCGGGCATTACAATGATCATTGCAGTCGCTGTTCCATCCTGAATCGCTTTATCTGCAATCCGTTGTACCTCTCCGAATTGTACCCATCCTGTATGATTGTCAGTGGCTCCATGCAATAAATACAACACAGGATAACTCCGTTGTGAAGTTTCGTAACCGGCTGGCAGATAAACGGCATATTTCCGGTCGCTTTTCAGAATTTTACTTGGAATTGTGAGGTTGTCAGATACTTTACTCATTTGGGCAGAAGCCAAAATCGAGAAACAAATAAAGATCGACGAAAATAGAAATACCTTCTTCATAATTAATTTGTTTGCAGTTTTTAATATGATTCAATAACCACTGTAAATATATTAAATGATATTCAGATATCAGGTGATTGTGATGATTAAGGCGTAAATCCTTTCCATTTCTCTGCAACAATTTGTGGTTGAGGTACAAATTCAAACTTAAGTGGATCTTCTTCAAACTGCGTATAGATGGATTTCCCGGGTTCGATGCTAAATTGAAAGTATATTTCCGGACTTTTAACAATCAATTCACAATCAAGATAATTCGGATTTTTATGCCATTTAATAATCCCATTCTCCGAAATAATCGGAAACCAGGCTAAACCTTTATGAGCCCGAACTGCGTCATATTCAAATCCATATGCACGGTCGCACCAGGCGCCAAAAGTTAGTGGCTGCTCCGGATCAGCACTTATCGTGGCATGTGCCCAATTCGGAGGAACAATCACCACTTCGCCCGGACCGGCAACCACCGCAAAGCAGCGTCCCGATTGATCATCTGCAGTCTCCTGCATATAAATAATGGCTTTTCCACTCCATATTTCATACACTTCAGGCGTTGACCAGCCCGACAATGGTGAAACTTTATGAATATGCCCCTGACTACGCACAGGCTCGTCTCCCAATCGTCCGGCAGCATAAGTCACCGCACCATACAATAAGTGAAGTTGCATTAGTTGGTGGACGTGTTCTTTTTTGCCCACATCCATTGCAATGGAATAGACAGGATCGGGTCCAGTACATTGTGGATCTCGCAAACTTTTACGGATTGAATCGAGCGTGCGATTCTCAACTTCTGGTCCAAAAACATCAGATCCATATTTAAAACCCATTGGTTGGGTCGTGGGTTGAATATTGAATCCGGGATAAAATTTCATATCTTCTTAATTGTCTGATGAATAATTTTATTGCTCAACTTTTTATTTCTGTTTTTTCCTTACGTCAATTCTAGCCTGCGACATCCTTTCACGCAAACCTCCTTCATTTAGAAATTCCTTTTCAAGTGTTTTAATCTGCCTTGATAATAAATAGGAGGTAAGGTTGATTAATCCAATCATTACATTTGCAGACACTTCAGGATCAGTGCTTTCTATTCCTTTCTGATAGGTTTGATAGGTTGCATCTTGCTTTGTAATTAATTTTGTAAGAGGGTTATAGTATTTATGATTTTTATCCCATTGTTTCAGCTTCCTAACCCGCAAAAAGTCTTTATAATCGGCTAAAAGTTCTTCGAGCGAAGCGCGGGCAACATTTGTAAGTTTAATTTCCATTTCTTTTGAAGTACCGGAAGCCATGCTGCCTTCTATAATATTTTGTTTTCCTGAACGAGCAGCTTGTACCATTTGGTCAATTGTACGATCATAAAGCTGAAAGTATTTTTTGGTAAAATAGTAAGTTCCATCATAAATGATTTCCGCTTTTTTGTAGGTTATCAATTTCTCGTAACCACCATGTTTAGGGATAAAACCATCAGGGTTGTATTGCTTGTCCATTTTATTCAAATTTGCAATTATACTTCTCTTTTGACAAATTTGACATTTGGGACAGATTGTCTAACAAGTCAAATTTGTCCAAAAGTTACACAATTATTAATCTAATGTCAACTAATTCTTTCATTGTCTTTTTATCCTCAGAATATCTAAAATCTCACATATCCTTTCAACGTTCCACATTTTTGTCCTTCGCCAGATCCGAATGGACGAATGGTATAGGCTCCAACCTTGGCCGGAACAATAAACACTTCTGCATAATGAACCACAAACGGTTCGAATTCGTTGGTAGGGCTTTCAACGATCACCTCATCACCTTCAACCAGGCAAATAACATGAACTCCGCCATTCGTATTGTGTTCGGTCTTTTTTGTGAACCAGTGACGACGCGTTTCAATAAACTCGCGTTCGTGCAAACCGGTACTTTCTTCCACCCAGCCATCGCCTTCGGCAACTACTTTTACGCAGTTTACCAGGTTTTGGCGTGTCCATTCGGTGGTACGATCCCATTGAATGTTCTTTTTGCCATGTTCAATATTGATTGGCCGTGGTTTTCCATCCATTCCCAGACGTCCCCAATCCCATAGTTTGAAAGTGAAAATATATGGAGTGGCACTGATTTCGAGCACCATACTGCCTTTTCCTGAACAATGCACAGTTCCGGCAGGAATTAGCACATGGTCATGCTTTTTCATTGGCCAGATTTGAACATGTTTTTCGGCTTCGAAAGGTTTGCCGCCAGCCTGGGCTTCTTCCAGATCAGCGATCATTGCTTCCTGATTTACATCTTCTTTCAATCCGAGGTAAACGATGGCATCGTCTTCCACATCCATCATGTAATAGCTTTCGTCTTGAGTGTAATGCAACCCGAATTTCTCCTGAATGTATTCCGTCAACGGATGAACTTGTAAACTCAAATGACCGCCATTCATGGTATCCAGATAGTCGAAACGGATAGGAAATTCGTCGCCAAAACGCCCGTGAACAGGGTCGCCCAGTAATTCTCGGGGATGACGGAATACAAGGTCAATGGATGGTATTTCAATCACATCATCACCAAATTTCAGTAGCAAACTATTCTCCTCGGGAACAGCGTTGAAACACCAGGCATAATTGGGAGCGGTGGCATCCAGGTTACAAACCTCTTTCATCCACTGTCCACCCCATGGTCCGGGATCGAAAAACGGAACCACACTAAATGGTCGGTTGCTGGCTATTTCCAGTCCTTCCAGAATGGCTTTACCTTCAACCAATTTAGGCTGATCAATTTTGTTGGTATCGAGCAAAAAGTCCCATTTATCGAAAAGCGTTTTTTTCAAGCGGTCGCACACACGCCAATCCACAAAAAAGCCTTGTTTGTATAGCAACATCCAATCGGCAGTTTCGCGATTTTTCACCCCAAGGTTATCGACCAAATGTTTTCGCATCCGCAACTGAATTTCCCAGCGAGCCATGTCGGCATAAACGAGTAAATCAGGTTTTGGACAAAGCAGTGCCGCTCCGCAACCATAAATCACGATCACTCCTTCTTCCGCCGATTCAATTTCGGTCTGAACAGCAGAAACCTTATCCGCAGCAAAAAAGGTATCCATTGTCAATCGTGTCAGAAATCCAAAAATGCGATCGTTGGTCACATCGTAAAATACAAGTTTTTTTATATCTTCTTCGGGCAGCATAAAATCATCTGCCAGAATAAAACGTGTATGATTCAATCCATTCTTCAGATTGGTAATCAATTCTTCGTGAATCACACCCTGATAAGTTTCAATCACCACTAGTTTTTTCTTTCCGGAAAGTGCTGAAATTGCCTGATTGAGTCGTTCACAAATGGCTTCCCAGCCGTTCTCAACTTGATATGCTGCATTAGTAACTTCCACCACAGGTAGGTTATTGAATTTCGAAGGTTTGTTTAAATACTTTTTCATTTGTATATCAATTAAATAACCACATAGGCACATATATCACAATAGAAAAAAACCATATGTTCTATGTGTCTATGCGGTTTAATATTATCCATTATTTACATTTGTTCTCACCAAGTAATCTGCGCCATACAAGGCAGCCGAATCCGGATATTTTGCTTCAACAAGTTTCACTTTTCCCCAGGGAGTCCAGGCCCGTCGGTTCACTTTTTCCTGAAGTGCAGGCAGAATTACAGCTGAACTTTTCATGATTCCGCCGCTCAGGATAATTTTCTCCGGATCAAAAGCATGAATCATCGTGATGATTCCGCCTGCCCATGCCGAAAGACAATGTTCCAATATATCTTTGGCTACCTTATCGTTGAGGGCAGCGTGTTCAAAAAGTGCCTTAAAGTCGAATAAAGGCAAGCCTTTCATCGAACTTGTATAAAAAATCAGATGCTCTTCCAATAGCGATGGCAAACGCCACGTTGAGGCTTCGGACTCAACACAACCGATGTTTCCGCAAGTGCAGGTTGTTCCTTTGTGGTTCACCACGAAGTGTCCACCCAGGTTTCCAGCCTGAAAATGTTTACCTTTCAGCAACTGGCCATCAATTAAAACTGCTGAACCAATGCCGGTTCCAAGCGTAACCATCACTAAGTTTTCGCAGTTTTGCCCTGCTCCAAGTTGCCATTCACCAAGCAAAGCCATTCGGGCATCGTTTTCGGCAAAAAGCGGCCAGTTCCATTTTTCACGAGCCCAGTATACCAAATCGGTTTCAGGGCCATCATCGTATTTCTGATTGGTGGATAGAATCCGATTAGCAACTGAATCTACCAATCCGGCAAACGAAAAGCCAATTCCCAAAACATCTTCTTTGTGAAGTTGATTTGCAAATAGGATTTGATCAATAGCTTCTTCCAATTCAGGAAGCTGAGCTTTCAAGCCTGAAGCCGATTGCGCTTTAATTTCGATTCGATCGATCAATTCTCCACTTTTAAGCAGACCAATTTTGATGATTGTTCCTCCAAGGTCAATGGCGATAGTATATTTCATAATTTATGAGTTCGTGTTTTGTTTTGCAAATTCTCGTCAGTCGGGTATCAATAGTATTTTACCTGAGCTTTTTCCAGATTCTAAATATTCATGAGCCTTCCTACCGTCTGATAATTTGAATTTTATGGGCTCTCTAATTACAAGAATACCTTCATTTATTAATCTAAATAACTCATTTGCTCTCGTTTTTCTTTCCTGTTCATTGACTAAAAAACTCCATAGGTCACCTCCTGTAAGTGTTTTACTTTTATCCATCAGCATACGGGGGTCTATTGGTTCAGGGTTTCCACCGCTCATACCATAAAAAACAACATGACCGCATTCCTTTGTTACATCAAAACTGTCCATCAAAGTTGAGCCAACGCTATCAAAAACGACATCAACGCCTTTTCCATTCGTTAATTTCATTATTTCCGATTTCCAATCTTCATTCATTTCAAATGCATAATCAGCTTTGCAATTCAAAATAATATCAATCTTATCTTTCTTTCTAGTTAATCCAATCACGCAAGCACCTTTAGCTTTACATAGCTGCGTAAGGATTTGTCCCACACCTCCAGCAGCCGAATGAATAAGAACGGTCTCTCCTGGATTTACACGATGACTATCATTCGATAAATAATGTGCAGTTAAGCCTTGTAATAAAATAGAAGCAGCTAATTCAGCATTAAAATTTACAGGAATTGGAATGGCGTGGGTTTCTGAAACTACTATGTATTCAGCATTTGCGAATGGAACGTCAGTATACGCAATTTTGTCACCAATTTTATATTGGTCTGACTTTGATTCAACAACTATTCCCGCACCTTCATATCCTGCTACAAAAGGAGCTTGACCACTCAGAAAATAATCACCCTTTCTTCGGTATATGTCAGCATAATTTAATCCTATAGCTTCATTTTTCACAAGGACTTCATACTTTTTAATATGCGGAGTGGGAATATCCATATATTCAAGTACATCGGGCGTCCCAAATTTTGAAAAAGTCAATGCTTTCATCTTTTTATCAGTTATTATTATAGCGATTTATTTTTCACTGCTTAAATTGAAAATGTGTTTCCTATTTTGTTTATTCATCCGTCTCAAAAAGAATGAGTTAAAAGTCCTCTAATTTTTGTCTATGAGTATTCTTTTGATTGCTACATTTTTTCAAACTTAAAATATAGATATAAGCTGAAACAATTGGAATATCTACCATTCATGTTTTTTATTTTGCAAACTCTTTTTCCAGTTCTTCCAAAGTTTTTCCTTTGGTTTCAGGAACAAATTTCAGTACATAAACCAGATTGGCCAGGCAAATCAGTGCAAAAATCAGGAAAGTAATTCCTCCACTTAACTTTTGAAGCATGATGGGGAAAACGATGGTAACCACCGTGCAGGCCATCCAAAGTGAAACGATAGCAATAGACATTCCCTTGCTGCGCAGGCGGTTGTGGAACAATTCGGCAGCAACTACCCAAAGTGCAGGCCCCAGTGAAGCTGCAAAAAATGCGATATAACCCAAAATGAAAAGCAAGACTAAAATTCCCGAAGTTTGGTTGGTGAAGTATAAAAACGATAATCCGGCAAGCATCACCATCATTCCCGTTGAACCCACAACAATTAATAGTTTCCGTCCAAACCGGTCGATTAAAACCATGGCAACGAGCGTGAAAACCAGGTTGGTTCCGCCAATCAGAATGGTTTGCATCAGCGCTGAATTGTTGCTCTGACCGATGTTGGCAAATATTTTCGGGGCATAATACATGATGGTATTGATGCCTGTAATCTGCTGAAAAATGGCTAAAATAATCCCAATGAAAAGCAACGGTTTCACTTTTGGCGCCAACAAATCGCGGAAAGTTGATTCTTCGTGATTTTTCAGGGTTTCCTTAATATCTTTCAGTTCGGTCTGAGCAAATTCTTTTCCCGAAGTTTTAATCAAAACCTGTAAAGCTTCATCATTTCGGCTTCGGGCTACCAACCAGCGTGGACTTTCAGGAACCAAAAACAAACTGAAGAACAACAAAACTGCGGGTGCTGCCATGACCAGCAACATCCAGCGCCAGTTGTTTGCACCGGTATCTACCAGCAGGTAATTGCTGAAAAATGCCACCAAAATGCCGACCACAATGGCCAGTTGATTCAATGAAACCAAGGTTCCTCTATATTTTGCAGGCGCTAGTTCGGCAATGTACATCGGCGAAAGAATGGAGGCAACGCCTACGGCAATTCCACCCAATGTTCGTGAAATGACAAAGAAAACAAGCGAGTGAGCCGAAGCGCTTCCTACAGCCGAAAGAAAAAACAGGAATGCGGCCAACATCAAAACTTTTTTACGGCCATATTGATCTCCGGCTTTTCCGGCCAGAAAAACTCCGGCAATACAACCGAACAACAGACTGCTTACTGTCCAGCCCAAACCAACTTCCGACAAGCCAAAGTAGGGCTGAATAAAGTTGATTGTTCCGGAGATTACTGCAGTATCGAAACCGAAAAGCAGTCCACCCAAGGCTGCGACAACTGATATTAATACAACGTATCCTTTCATTGAAATATGAGATATTTGATATTAAATAATTAGATATTTGATAGTTAGATTTTAGATTACAAAGTGTAACAAATTTGAAAATTATACATTTCTTTCAAACTAATTTTAGATATCGCCACAACGTGGCTTTGTGTTCTCATTTATATCTATTCTACAAAGATTTTGCTGCTACGCAGCTTTCATTTCAGCAACGTAGTTGCGTTATCTTTGTAGATTATTCATTTTTGTAAAATTCATTAAGCAATGTAGTTGCGACACATTCGCTTTAAATGAGCGTTGGTTTTCCATCCACTTCTACCAACCGTGCAGAGAATCCATTAACGGCAATTTCTTCGTAATCGTGGCCTGCATCCGAAGGCCAGCAAGCGCCAACAATCAGCTTTTCATCGCCGGTATTGGCCAATCGGTGAGCAATTTCACTGCCAATATAATGTAAACTTCCGGGGTAAACCTCTTCCGCCCAGGTGTTCCGCTCGCGATCCATCAGAATCAGCATCCCTTTTCCCTGAACACCCCAGTAAAATTCGGCGCGATCGGATTGTAAGTGAAAATGGCCTTTGGTCATGAAATATTCGTTACCTACTTTGCCCGGATAAATGGTTGATGCTCCAAAGAATAGACCGCCGGGAGTTCCGTCTTCAACTGGCAGCCAAGCCTGAACGGTGTAAGCTGTTGCTTCAATATTCATTTCCGTCAGGGCTTCCTGATCGTGAAAAATTCTGGCAACGTCTTTCAGTAATCTCACCTGATTAATAACTGGCTCACCCTTCATGGAATAATCGTTCAGTCCAATCTCAACAGATGATTTTTCAATTTGTAAATGCTTCATTTAATTGATGTATTGATATCAAAATAAGTATAATCCGTCAGTTTTCCAACCCTGATGTATCTGCGGCTGATTACCGGCGAACCGTTTTCTGGTGTGAATTCTGCAACCATTAAATAGCCACCGGCTTTTTCAGGTAAGGTAATGCTCACCGGAATATCGGTGCGCAAAAATGATTGCAGTTTTGCATTGATCGTTTGTTCTGAAACCGATTTTCCGGAGCTGTCAAGAATTTTCAATTTTACTGACCCTAAAACTGTTGTTGCGAAATTATTGATACCCGTAAGGTTGAACAGCAGGTTTGAACCTGGTTGATGTGGTTCCATCATTTTGATGTAGCGCTCGTCGGTGAGGTTAATAAATGTGGCAGCCGGGGCAAACGCCTGCTGAAGCCAATCGAGCGTTGGCGTTGGTTTCAGATCTTTGATGTTTCCGGCAAACCAGTCGCCTGTGTAGCCGTAATTGTTGGCCAGGTAGCAGAATGCCAGCACTCCGGCTATTGAGGGTTCGCTGCGTAACCACTCGGTTTCGAGCTGCATCCAATAAGCTTGCAAATCCCAGTTTTGCTTTGGCGTTGAGTTTTTCCCTAAATAGTATTCGAAGGTGTTGACAGTCAATTTACTTGGCATTCCATTGCGCCACAGCCAAATCCACCCATATTCGTTAACTAATTGAGCTGAGCTTGCATCCTGAATATTCCGAAGAATCTGAGGCTTATAATCAAGATTTCCAAGCGGATAAACGTCGCGGTTTGCACCGGGTTGAATCCATGAAATAACTCCCTGATAGGGATGTGGTTCATCCATTTCATCCTGTGTCATTTGGTCGCCAGTCATGTAACCCGAATCCCAAATACGTGTATTGTCCAATTTTTTCAACTCCGGAATGAGCGAATTACCAATATAATTGTCCCAGTTTTCGTTGATGGCGTCCCAAATTACGATACTTGGATGGTTTCCGTCGGTCCATACCCAGTCGGTGTATTCTTTGCGGATTTGATCGTCCCAACCGTGGTTTTGCCAGTAGAGCCATTCGTTCTGAAACAGCAAACCATTTTCGTCGGCCATATCGTACCAAAAATCAGGAGCAATACCGACACAAATACGCATCATGTTCCAGTTCATTTTCTTCGGATAATCAACCATCAATTTCTTCACCCATTCTTTGTCCCACACTAAGTTGCCGCAGTCTGGATCTTCGAAAAAGCGCTGAAGCGTGATGTTGGTTCCGCGGAGGATGATTTTTTCGCCGTTCAGGTAAAAGAACTTGCCTTTTTTGGTGAAATCGCGCATCCCGAATTGCTTTGTGGTTTCATCTGAAATGCCTTTTTCAGTTTTGACAATTGCTGTTGCCTTGTATAGAAATGGCTTGTCGGGCGACCAGTTGATAAAATCTTTCATCGGAATTTCCAACATTACTTCCGAGTTATTATCGCGTTTGGCTGAAAAACGACCGCTTTTGGTAGCTACCACTTTCCCTGAAATCTTTTCAGCAATCGAGACTTCCATTGAAACCGAGTCGCTCATGGCATCGCCATAGAAAATCTGAGCCGGTTTGAAATTCCGCAGCAAAGCTTTTACCATTACTTTTTTGTTTGCCACCGATGGCAAAACCAGCAAGCGGTTCACCCGAACTGCACCGGTAAACGACAGCAGAACATCGTCCCAGATTCCGGGCAAATAATGCTCTTTCTCTTTGTCTGTGCCGCCTGCAGCCTCACTTGGAAGCCAAACGCGATCGCCAACTTTGATCAGGATTTCGTTTTCAGCGCCATATTTTATGGTTTTTGCCAACGGAAATTCAACTGGCGTGTAGCAGGCCATCGACGTTCCAAGGTCAATTCCATTGATGTAAACCTGAGTTACATACTGGCTCTTTTTGATGGTAATCACGCCATCTTTTCCTTCCAATTCTTTGGGTATAAAAACCGATTTCCGGTACCAACTGTAGCGAGGAGCGTAGTCGATGTTGTACAAATTGTGCTGCTCTTTGGCTTCCACCTTGTCGGCCCGCTTGAAGAATTTGTCGTAATCGGCAATTTTTGGTTCTGCCATGTGAACCAATCCCGGAACCGGAATGGTGCGAGTATATTTCGCCGGAGGAAAGGCATTCACAGTTTGGTCGAATTGCCAGATGCCATTCAGGTTCATGGTCGTTCGTGATGTTTGTTGTGCTTTTGCCGAACTGAACAAACACAGCATCGCTAAAATTAATACATTGATTTTCATTTCATTCTATTTTTAAATTCTATTGATATTCAATTTGTTGAAGGTTTTTAAATACTCAAAGTAAATTGTTAATTCTCGCATAAAGCCAGCTGGGCTCTTACTATTTGCTCACATGTCAAATAAAAAAAGGTGTTAGCAATCGTTGATTGTCTTGAAAAAAAAATTACAAATTGCATATCCGTTTCTTTTATTATTAAAACTATGTCGCAACTACGTTGCTTTCAGCTAATATTAACTTTTCTGCTACAAAGATTCCGCAACTACGTTGCTGTAAAATGGCGGCGTAGCCGTCGAATCTTTGTAGAAAAATTGTTCCCTGAAATAAGTTAGCCACGTAGTGGCGAAATCATCAAAAAATCAGGAATTCTAATAAATCTCATTAAAATCATCACTTCTGTGTTTGATGAAACTCGTACCAATAATCATCCTCTTGTGTCAAAATTGCGTTGCCTTGAAGGCTTCATATTTATGTATTTTCTAGTTTTAAATTATTTTCAATTCTTATGACTCGTTACCGGAAACATAGTGACCCTGAATTTGGTGGTGCCATAAGGAACAAGCGTTATCTTAACCGGCGTGCCATTCTCAACCTGCTTTTCAGGCAAGACTTGATTTTCAGTAGGATTCCAGTTGAATTCCAGAGCATTCGCCGTAAGTTTCACAGGTGCATCGAGCGACCAGTTCCAATGTGCAGGCATGGCCGTCCGTTCAACAGAAATCTGGGAGCTTGCATTTTCAGGCAAAACATCCAGTGCATAATTGAATTTTGCATTTGGCACTTCCTGATTGGGATCGACATCCGGAATTGGCAATGAAAATAACAGTGGACCGTAATAAACACAAGCATAAGGACTGTTTACGCTTTTATCTTCCGCCAGCTTTCTGCTTACCTTGAAATAGGGAATTTGCGGGTATGGCGTTTCATTTCCCTGAATAACCTTAACCGTCATTGGAAATTGCAAATCGATTGCATCATTATTTGCCCACAAGCGGTTAATCCTGATGAAGCTGCCAGTTTGTTTCCCGATGACAACCGATTCACCATTTACCTTGATGGTCGGATTGGCACACCATTCAGGAATCCGGAGATAAATCGGGAACTCAACCGATTTCGCTGGATGTACGATCATTTGTATTGATTCTTCGAACGGATAGTTGGTTTCGCAGTCAATTTCGGTAGTTATACCATTTGCAACCAATGCCTTGACACGACACGGGCCATACAAAGTAGCAGCCAAACCATGGTCAGGAGAGGCCATCCACATGTTCATGATGTAATAGGGCAATACGCGGGTATTGTTGCCGACACAGCATAAAACTTCCTGGCCAATTCGGGTGTATTTATAGGAATCTTTTCCAGGATTATGAGGTTCTTCGCCGGGAAGCTGATTGGTGTAGCGATTCATACTCTGATAATAGCACATCGTTGAAAAATCGCGCGCAACAGGGGCTGAAGCCGCATTGAAGAATATCCGTTCAATTTTATCCGAATATTTATCGTCGCCAGTAATCTGCAGAAAACGGTTGAATGTGTTGATTGAAGCGGCAACATTGCAGGTTTCAACGTTGCGAGTGGCTCCAATTCCAGCATGGTATTCTTCTCCGGAGATTAAACCAACCGGAAGCAGATTTAATTTTTCGCCCCATTCGAGTGCCTTCATCGAAGCACTTAAATCGGCAGGATTTCCGGTAACCTGCGACAGCATGGCCGGAACCCGAATATTTTCATAAAAGATAACATTGTGTCCGGGTTGCAGCTTTCCGGCATTCCAATTATTTGAAAGAGTCTGGTATTCCTTCGACTGGCCTAAAGCTTGAATATTTTTCAGGATAAGGGTGTCGCCAGTAAGCAGATACGTGTCAAGCATGGCATCTATATTTACTGAACCTGAAACAGCCTCGAAACCTTCAGGAAGTTTACCAAGCGAATAATTTCGATAAACTTTGGTCAGCGCCTGTAGTATTTTTTTATCACCCGAAGCCTGATAATAAGCCACCAAAGCACGACCCATGTGAGAATGAGCCCATGAATTAAACTCCGACCATTCCTGAGTGCTGTCAATTAAAGCTTTTCGGGGAAGCCAATAGATAAAAGTTTCGCCTCTTTTCAAAATGCCATTAACCACAGTATCGAGCCGGGCCGAAATTTTTTTGATTAAAACTGTATCATTGAGCACATATCCCAACCTGACCGCCCCATCCAACCAATAGCTGCATTGCTCCAAAGGCCAGCCGCCACCATTCGGCGTTGCCCCCATCGCCACGAAACCAAATCCTTTCCATGCTTTTCCGAAGGTTGGCGAATATTCGTCCAGATGGCCTGAAATTCCTTTTGCAGCACCTTCAGCCCAATCACGAATCCATCCTTCCGGCCTTACAGCACCCGCATTTAGCGCAATAAAAACCGGTGGCCTTTTTAGAAGCGACGTGTTTTTCAATACCGTTTCTGTTATCGTTTCCTTTGGTTTTTCAGTACACGAAAATAGCAGAGTAAGAATGATGAAGGTCAATAAAATCAGTTTTGCAAAGGCTGTTTTCATTTGTTTAGTATTAAGATATTCAATTACTTAAAACGAATTGCGGAGGTTTATGATAAACGGATTGTCAATTTTCATTTTCTGATTAGTTAGAATCATATCGGCCATCGTTTTTCCCATTTCGGCAAAATCGGTTGAGATGGTTGTTATTCCTGAAGCAACTATACCTTTTAGTGGAGTTTCGTTGTAGGAAGCAATCCCCATTTCAGAGCCTAAAACCAACTGCTTTTCAATGGAATATCGCACAATAAAATCAAGATCACGATCGTCGACAACAACAAAAGCATCGCCATTTTTAATCTCGAAAGCCTTAATTTCGCTTACTATTTCATAAGGAATTGGAAGCTGTTTGCAGAAATCCCGAAATCCGGTAACGATATCTTTATAATGCGATTTTTGGTGTCGGATCACCAGTACCATCCGCTGATATTTATTGACCAGTGCTGCGTTTTTCTTCAGAATGCGGTAAATGTCACGCTCAAAATCCTGACATACAAACGGATAAAGGTCTTTGTATTGTTTACGTCCCTGATCAAGAATAAAAACCTTGTTCGCCGGAAGTTTGGCAATCATGGGTAACACTTCAGGACTATCGATCGGCATGATCACATATTCAGAATAATCGCCAATTGAACCTTCTACAATGGTCTGAAACATTTTCAGGTTGTTGTGATGAAAGAAGATTTGCTCGCTGCCATCGCTTTTCAGCGCATCTTTAAATGCATCGTAAAGTTCTTCTTTATAGGTAGTTAAACGGTCGAAAACCAATAATACCTTGTGCTTGAAATCTGTATTTTCATTCTGAATAAAATAGCCTTTTCCTACCTGTGAAGTGATGATTCCTTTTGCCTTTAGTTCATTGTAAGCCATCAGAACCGTGTCCTGCGACAAGCCATATTGTTTGCAAAACATGTTAAGTGATGGTATCTTATCGCCCTTTTTCAAGTCGCCAGCCTTTATTTTTTGCTGAATGGCATCAATAATCTGCCGGTATTTTGGTACCGACTTTTTGTCTTCAAACTGAATATCAATTGTTTTTCGCATTTACAAACCTCTGGGTAGTACTATGCAATAATAGTAAATATTTAAATGCAATATATCAATGTATTAAAATTATTTAATGAAATTTTAATAATGGTTCTGTTCTCTAAAAGTGGTAGATTGAAGTTATAAAAGATAGAGGCAGAAACTCAGTAATAAAAAAACAGTCTTAAATTGACAGTTGTATCTGACAATTTAAGACTGTTTTTGTAGAATGCATTCGACAAAATGGACAAAAATTATTTCAAGATAAGATTTTTTTATGGCCTTTATAGCTTTTGGGGTTTTACTGGATTTTATGTATTCGAATACATAATTTTAAAAAAAAATTATTGGAATTTGATACTTAAAAGGAAATAGTCTGAGGTGATCCGATCTTGATTTTCACTTTCCCCCATTTTCCGATTCGGTGAATCGGCATAAATGTTTTGGTCTCATAATGAGCTACAAGCACTATTTCGTGGCCTGCCGGACAATTCTCGGCAATTTTCACTACAGAACTAAGCGTATAGTCATCGGGCCAGACAGCGGGTAAAACTTCATCAAC
>JAAFHB010000479.1 GCA_010906965.1 Mariniphaga sp.
TTCCGTTGCGACTTTCAAAGCCATATCTTTACCAAACCACCCCACCTTTTTCCCAACGATGAGCAGAATGATCAACACAACGCCAAGAATACTGAAATACAGCACTTTATTACTTTTCTTCTTCATAATCAATAGGGTTCTTAAAATTCAATTATTAATGAGTCATAAAATTACAAATAATAATCTGACAATAGGATCAAAGGTGCAAACTTTTATAATGATCAGTCAAAGACAGATGATTGTTTTTGTAATGCTCCTGTCTCACCTAGTCACTTAACATCAAAATTGGCTGATTGTTTTTGCTAATTAAAATTTCACCAACTGCAGAAGGTTAAAAATGATTTTTAAAACAGGTTGACAGATTTACTGCCTCCGTCGTTAAGACTTCTTATTATTATTTAGACTATTTAAAAAAAAAGTTGCAAAAGATCGAAAAAATTTGAAACCTTTTTAATGAAGCTGCGTTTTTAAAGATTCTTATCACGGAATTATGGCTTTTAAATTTTCCAACATACCTTTATAATATTGAAAATTAAATAGGTAATTCCGTTATGTGAGTTGAATTAATTCTAGAATATTTAAGCGATGATATCACATGGTTTAACTATCGTTATTAATGAACTGAAAAAGCATCTCGAAGATGTTTATAATGTTCCTTCATCGGGCGATGTAGTTCAGCTTGGTAATCTTGCTGAAGGGATTACATCAGCCGGTGGAAATGGAGGGATAGCAAGAGGTAAGCTCATTTTCTCGGTTGTGAATATCAAGGAAGAAAAGACCCTAAAGAACCTCCCCAATATAGTCCGAAACGACATTACACAACGGGCTACTTACGAAAATCCACCTGTATTTCTAAATTTTCAGATACTTATCACTGCTACCGATTCGGGTTATAGCAATGCTTTGCTAATGCTTTCGCGTGCTATACGGTTTTTCCAGTCTAAGAATGTATTTACTCAGGATGACGTTTCTCCAGCTTCTATCAGCACAAATGCACCTCCGAATCTGCTTGACAGGCTGGAATCTTTTAAATTGATATTCGATCTTTATTCTCCTTCAATGGAAGAGGTAAATCACCTTTGGGGGACGCTTGGTGGAAAGCAATATCCATTTGTAATCTACATGATGCGTATGCTTGACCTGAAATACAGGGCAGTATACAACGAAAGTGGTCTTATTACGGAAATGGTCACAGAATTTCGTCATAAAAATAATACATGAAATGGCAGAGCGAATCGTAAACGGATTTAAGCGACTCTTTGAGGTCCGACTGCTCCATCACTATTGGCTGGACGATGGGTCTACTCTGTTCGATTCTTTGCCAGAAAACCGAAAAACCAAATTGTTGCTGACTTATGATTCGCGTTCATTCATTACGGTAAAACCTACACCTTCTACAGCAAATAAACTAAAAGCATATCGGGCAGTTTTTAATAATACCGCACCTGGTTTTGTTGTAGCAATTCCAAAATCTGTAAAAATTCCTGATAACGAGTTATTTTCGTTTGTAATATCTATTATTGATGCCGATTTCTATAAGTACACTTCGCTAACATTTCTAAACCGTAAAATTTACGAAATCTATTACGCACCAGAAAATAAAATAATCAGGTATAAGGAAAATGTTCCGGTATTTTCAAATCTGACTGGCGTTTCGCGTGGAGTAAATCCGGATAAATCGTTGTTTCTTTCAAAAGAAATTCCTGGTTCTTCTGTTTCCGATAAAGTTGAATTTCTGAATATTACGGGCAATGCCTTGTTCCAACTGACAAGTAGTCAGCCGGGTGCTGCAAAAGTGAAGTTAAGCAATGTTGCAGCCAATATGCCTGTATTCGTTCACCAAAACGATTCACCAGCCATAATACCTCCGGTTGGTTTAACCGGAAATCCTGCGAAAGGGGTTTTGCTTTCAAGTGAAATTCCTGACAATGTATTTGGTATAGTGAACATTGCAGTCGCCAATTCACTCAACAGTGATTATAGTTGTACATCAGCCGGAGTTGCAAAAGATGTATGTCCTGTTTTTCAGATCCGGTTTAAGAACCGGTTAGCATTTTGGAAATATCTCAATAAAAATAACGGTACCCCAATTTCGGAAAGCAGCACGTCATTGCCCTTGACTTACAACGGAAACGCAGGCGTAAAAAAGAAACCAGGCGAATCGGGCATTAAGGTGCAATTTGAGGGAAACGACCCGACTTTAAGAATTGAAAAAGTTTATACAGAAATATTTGATTGAGTAATCTTTTTTTTCACTTTTAAAATAAATCAATATGGCAACATCGTACAAAACTCCCGGGGTTTATGTGGAAGAAATTCCAAAACTTCCGCCATCTGTAGCGCAGGTGGAAACGGCTATTCCTGCCTTTATTGGGTATACACAAATAGCCAAAAAACTCGCTGTCGGCGA
>JAAFHB010000075.1 GCA_010906965.1 Mariniphaga sp.
GGTGCACTGGTCGGATTGATAGGGGCGGTTAAGGTGTATCAGAAATGGAATGCCGGTGATCAGGATACGGGCAAAGTAGCAGCCGCCTGGTTCGGCAGCTGTGTCTTTTTAGTGGTTGTCGCCACTGTTATCCAATCCTTCTTTGGTGTTTAATCCGGGAAGCTATTCAATAGATGCTGAAAGAAAAGTTGTGGGCGTATATCGTCCACAACAATGCGGACCTGAGGATGAATTTGCAACAGGACAAGGGCGTAACCTGCTAGCTCGAAGAAAAAGTAAAAAATACAGCTATGGCAAACAGTGTCTATCAAATCAACAAAGGTATTAACCGAAGCATCGAGTTCAAGGGATTGAGAGCGCAATACATCTGGTACCTGGGTGGCGGGGTCGTTGCCTTGCTCATCCTGTTTGCCGTCATGTATATCATCGGCATACCCTCCCCGATCTGCATCGGGATTATCCTGATTGCCGGAACAGTACTGGTCGTGAAGACCTACAGCATAAGCAACAAATACGGGGAACATGGCATGATGAAAGCTATCGCCAAACGCCAGGTTCCGAAAGTCATCAAAACCTACAGCAGGAAAGTTTTCCTGCAAAAGAAACCCACCCAGGTGGGTCCTAATGGACGATTAAGAAACAATTGATTCTTCTACGAAACTGGCGATATGGAACCACCAGTCCTACAAAAACAGAACAAGGTAAAAAAGGATGTATGGAAAAATTATTTGATGATATTTTACCCATAATGGGCATAGAGCATGATTGTATTCTGTCCGGGCAGGGCGATGTTACCGTCGTGTTCCGGACAGAACTGCCTGAGATATTCTCTTTGTCAGATCAGGAATATGAAGCTTTTCACCAAACCTGGGTGAAAGCCATTAAGATACTGCCAAGGTTCAGTGTGTTCCATAAACAGGACTGGTTTATTGACAGTAAATACCAGCCTGATTTTACAAAAGAGGACACCAGTTTCCTCTCAAGAAGCAGTGAGCGGTTTTTCAATGAACGTCCGTTTCTTGACCACTCATGCTACATCCTTCTGACCAAAAAACCGGCAGGAAGGAAACCATCCAGTTCCCTGTTCTCAAACCTACTTAGAAAATCCATTGTGCCGGAAGAAACATTGAAACCTCAGTTACTGCAGGATTTTCTGGACAGTGCCGGGCAGTTTAAACGCATACTGGAAGACAGCGGATTTGTCAGGCTGACCCGCTTAAAAGAGGCCGATCTGATGAGCCAGAGCCGGAAGATTGGATTGATAGAGCGTTACTGCCACCTGCATGAAAAAGATTCCGATATGACTTTTAAGGATATGGAACTGGGCAGTGATATGCGCATCGGTGATCAGTATTGCCAGCTCTATACCCTGGGCGATGCGGCCGACCTGCCTGCCCTCTGCGGTTCGCGCATCAATTATGACTGCTATTCTACCGACAAGACCAAATTCAGCATCGGCTTTGCCAGCACTTTAGGACAACTGCTTTCCTGTAATCACATCTACAACCAGTACATCTTTCTGGAGGATGCACAGCGGACCATAAGGAAACTGGAAAATAAGCGGCTTCGGCTCCAGTCTCTTTCGGCTTACAGCCGGGAGAATATGATCGCCCGGGATTCAACAAATGATTTTCTCAATGAAGCGATCAGCCAGCAACGCCTGCCTGTCAAATCACATTTTAATGTGATGGTATGGACTGATAACAAAACGGAACTGAAAGACCTGAAAAACAAGGTATCTTCAGCACTGGCCCAGATGGATGCAGTGGCCAAACAGGAAACCGCAGGGGCTGCGCAGATCTTCTGGGCAGGCATCCCGGGAAATGAGGCGGATTTCCCGATGAATGACACTTTTGATACGTTTGCCGAGCAGGCTACCTGTTTTCTGAACCTTGAAACGGGTTACCGTTCTTCGCTAAGCCCTATAGGTATCAGGCTTGGCGACCGCCTGACCGGCAAACCGGTGCATGTGGACATCAGCGATGAGCCGGTGAAAATGGGTATCTGCACCAACCGCAATAAATTCATTCTCGGTCCCAGCGGCAGCGGTAAATCCTTTTTTACCAATCATATGGTACGCAGCTATTACGAACAAGGCACCCATATCGTACTGGTGGATGTAGGTCATAGCTACCGGGGGTTGTGCGATATGGTAAACGGGTATTACTTCACTTACACCGAAGAAAAGCCTATCCGCTTCAACCCGTTTTTTATTGGAGAAGGAGATTCACTGGATACAGAGAAAAAGGAAAGCATCAAAACCATGCTGTTAGCGCTCTGGAAAAAAGACAATGAAGAATTTAAGCGAAGCGAATACGTGGCCTTGTCCAATGCCATCAGCGGGTACTTTAACTACCTGGACACCCACCAGGCGTTGTTCCCCTGTTTTGACACCTTTTATGATTTTCTCAAAGATGTATATGTAAGTGTGCTGGAGTCCGACAATGTTAAGGACAGGGATTTTGATGTGAATAACTTTTTGTATGTGCTTCGCCCCTACTATAAGGGCGGTGAATTTGATTACCTGCTCAACGCCACGGAAAACCTGGACCTTCTACAGGAACGCTTTATTGTTTTTGAGCTGGACAATATCAAAAATCACCCCATTTTATTCCCTGTGGTGACAATCATCATCATGGAGGTTTTTATCAATAAAATGCGAAAAATGAAGGGAATACGAAAGATGATATTAATAGAAGAGGCCTGGAAAGCATTGATGAAGGAGGGTTTTGCAGAATACATCAAATACTTGTTCAAAACGGTGCGTAAATATTTCGGGGAGGCCATTGTTGTCACGCAGGAAGTGGAAGACATCATCTCGTCACCCGTAGTCAAGCAGGCCATCATCAATAACAGCGACTGTAAAATACTTCTCGACCAGTCCAAATACCAGAACAAATTTGATCAGATACAGGAGCTGCTGGGGCTGACAGAGAAAGAAAAGGCACTTGTCCTATCGGTGAACAAAGCCAATGACCCTTCGAAAAAATACAAGGAGGTATTCATCTCGCTGGGAGGCATGTTATCGAAAGTGTACCGCACGGAAGTGAGTCCGGAGGAATACCTGGCCTATACGACAGAAGAAACGGAAAAAGTAAAAGTTCAGGCATATACAGCAAGGTTTGGCGGCGACATACAAAAAGGCATCGCTGCTTTGGCCAATGACCTGAGAAGCAATAATACTTAAAAATAAAGTCTAAAAAATAAAAATGATGAAACTGTATATCAAAATCATGGCAATTGTATTGTGCTGTTCCCTGACTGTAATGCCTTCAAGTCAGTCAAACGCCACACCTGTTGCCATACTGGAAATTATCAAGGCCGGTATTGTAAAGGTCATCAAAGCGGTTGACCTGCAAATACAACGGTTGCAGAACAAAACCATCTGGTTGCAAAACGCCCAGAAAACAATTGAAAATGCCCTGTCCAAACTGAAGCTGAATGAGATTTCTGACTGGACCGAGAGGCAGAAAACGTTGTATAAAGACTACTTCGAAGAACTGGCCAAAGTAAAATCTATCATCACCTATTACCAGCGCATCCGGGAGATTTCCAAAAAACAGGTAAGGCTGGTAGAGGAATATCAGCGAGCCTGGAACTTGCTTCAACAGGACAAATATTTTACTGCGGATGAACTGGCTTATATGGCAAAAGTATATTCGGGTATCCTGAATGAGAGCGCCAAAAACCTCGACCAGATATTTCTGGTCATCAACTCCTTTACCACACAAATGAGTGATGCCAAAAGACTCGAAATTATCAATGCAGCTGCCGACGAGGTGGATGCCAATTATTTCGATCTGACCCGTTTTAACAAGCAAAACATCATGCTCAGCCTGCAACGTGCAAGGGAAAACAATGATGTGGAAGTAGTGAAAAAGTTATACGGTTTACCGACCAATTAAAATACAGATTATGAAAAAATTACTGATTCTGTTCCTGCTCACAACAATTGTGACAACCACGCAGGCACAGACTTTCTCCGAATGGTTCCGGCAAAAAAAGACACAAAAGAAATACCTTATCCAGCAGATTGCGGCCTTGCAGGTATATATCGGTTATGCGCAAAAGGGTTATTCCATCGCAAAAGAGGGACTGAACACTATTGGTGACTTCAAACGGGGCGAGTTTAACCTGCATACCGGTTATTTCAATTCCCTGAAAAGCGTCAACCCGAAAATAAAACAATATGCGAAAGTGACTGACATCATGGCTATGCAGGTAACAATAATACAAGGTTATAGCAGGACCCGCCGCCAGGTGCAGCAAAGCGGTGTTTTCAACGGGGAGGAACTGGACTATATCTGGCGGGTATTGGGCAGGCTGCTCGATGACTGTGAAAATACCCTGGATGAACTGATCGCTGTGACCACGGACAGCAATCTGGAAATGAAAGACGATGAGCGGCTGAAACAGATTGACATCTTATACAAGGACATGATGGACAACTATACCTTCTCGCAAAGTTTCCATAATGAAACGATAGTACTGGCCGCTTCGAGAATAAAGGAAAACAATGATGCACAAACCAGCCGTGCCCTGTACAACATTAAACAAGACTGACCATGAAAAAGCTGATCATCATTTTAGTATTTGCTCTATTCAGTTTGCCGGTGGCAAACAAAGCCATGGCACAGCGTGATGAAATCGCCCAGCTACTTCTGAACGTGGAAAAACTGGAACAATTCAAACAGATTTTGTCAGACATGAAAAATGGATATGAAATTCTCAGTGGTGGCTACAATACCATCAGGGATTTGTCACAGGGCAATTTCAGCCTGCACAAAACCTTCCTTGACGCACTGATGGAAGTAAGCCCGACTGTGAAGAAATATAAACGGGTGGCTGATATTCTCAATTACCAGGTCATTTTGGTAAAGGAATATAAATCAGCTTTTGCCAGGTTTAAGCGGGACAATAATTTCAATCCGGAGGAGCTGGCTTACCTCGGAAGGGTCTATGGAAACCTGTTTAAGCAAAGTCTCAATAACCTGGATGACCTGGTTACCATCATTACCGCAAACCAGCTCCGGATGAGTGATGATGAACGGTTGGGAGCGATTGACAAGATATTTGCCGATATGCAGGACAAGCTGCTGTTCCTGCGGCATTTCAACAACAATACCACGGTGCTGGCCGTGCAGCGTGCAAAAGAAAAAAATGATGCGAATACGATGCGCCTCATTTATGGCATAAACAACTAAATATTAAAATCATGGCAAAATGGACAAAGACTGCATGTCTGGCAGTCGCGGGTATGATATTGCCCTATATCAGCCGGGGTCAGGCGTTAGCGAATGAAATGAACGGATTGCAGGGTGTGCTGGATCAGCTCTATGAGGAAATGATGCCCTTGTGCAGTAAATTGATCGGCGTTGGCCAGGGAATAGCCGGTTTTGCGGCCACCTGGTATATCGCCTCCCGCATCTGGCGGCATATTGCCAACGCGGAACCCGTCGATTTTTATCCGTTGTTCCGGCCATTTGTCATCGGCTTTTGCGTGATGATATTCCCCTCTGTACTTGCGATGATAAACGGGGTGATGAAACCAACCGTCACTGCAACTTCTGAAATGGTAAAGGATTCAGATAAGGCCATAGCCCTGCTTTTACAAAAAAAGGAAGAAGCCATCAGAAAAACAGCTACCTGGCAGATGTATGTGGGTGAGTCCGGCAACGGTGACCGGGACAGGTGGTATAAATACACTCATGATAATGCAGATCCATCGGGCGAAGGCATATTGGATGGGGTCGGCAACGACATCAAATTTGCCATGTCCAAAGCCTCCTACAACTTCCGCAATTCAGTCAAGGAATGGATGAGCGAAGTGCTGCTGGTTCTCTTTGAGGCGGCCGCCCTCTGCATCAATACGCTGCGAACATTCCAACTTATCGTGCTGGCGATTCTGGGGCCATTGGTATTTGGCATTGCTGTCTTTGACGGGTTCCAGCATACCCTCACGGTTTGGATCGCCCGCTACATCAATATCTTTTTATGGTTGCCCGTAGCCAATATCTTCGGCTCGATCATCGGGAAGATACAGGAAAAGATGCTGGAGTTGGATATTTCACAGGTTCAGGATTACGGCGATACTTTTTTCAGCCGTACGGATATGGCCTATCTCGTGTTCATGGTAATGGGCATCGTAGGTTATTTCACAGTACCATCGGTAGCCAATTACATCGTCCATGCGGGAGGTGGCGGTGCCTTGAGCCAAAAAGTAACCAGCCTGTTCAGCAGTTCTTCCCGGAGCGTGGTCAGCATGACATCAGCCGGAGCCGGCATGGCGATGGACGCGATGGGTAACGCGGCGGGGCGGATGTCCCAGAGTATGGCCGGTCATGGTACGTCCTCTCCTTATTTCAAAGAAAATGCCGGTTCTGGTTCTGGTTCAGGTTCTGGTTATATGGGCGACAAGTTAAAAGGCAATTCCTGACAGCTTAATCATTTAAACAAAAAGACGATGTTCAAAAAAATGAAAAATATTGATACAGCCTTCCGCTACGTACGGGGCTTTACCATGCTGGTTATTGCAGGTTGTGTATTCATCTGCTGCTTTGCCCTGTACAAAAGTTTCAGCCTGGTATCACTAATGCAGGGTAAAGTATATATCCTGGCAAACGGCAAAGCACTGGAGGCATATTCCTCCGACCGGAAAGACAATATCCCGGTAGAAGCAAGGGACCATGTCAAAACATTCCACACGTTGTTCTTCACGCTTGATCCGGATGATAAGGTCATTAAAATCAACCTGACCAAAGCGCTTTATCTCGCTGATGCGAGTGCTAAACGTGAATATGATAACCTGAAAGAAAACGGGTATTATTCAGGCATCATCTCCGGTAATATCAGCCAAACCATTAAAGTGGACAGCGTCAGTATTGATATCAACCAGTACCCTTACCGTTTTCGTTGCTATGCTACACAAAGCATTATCCGCACGACCAGCATTGTTTTCCGAAGCCTGGTTACAGAAGGAGCCCTTCGCAATGTTTCCCGCAGCGATAATAATCCTCATGGTTTCCTGATAGAACGCTGGATGACCATTGAGAACAGGGACATCAAAACAGAGAACCGCCGGTAATGCATTTAAATAACGGATTATAAAACAACATAAAATCATGGCATTCATATTCAGAAAAAAGAAGAAAGCGGAAATTGCCGGACCGGATGAAACTCATGACAGGATTCTAAGGCAAATGGTAAATGCCTGTCTGCGGCTACAAACCAGATGGGCACGGTGGATGGGCAAAAGGACTGAGCACCTGTCCCGCAAAACACTGCTTCTCTTATTGCTGGTTTTCATTTTCATTGCCGGTGGCTATAGCAGCTATCTGATTGGGCAAAGTTTCCAGGGCAATCAGGCCAATACGTTTTCTGTAACACCGATTAAAAAGCCGGGGCACATCCTGCAAACGGGTGATGCTGCATCACAACAGGAAATGATTATCAGTAAAGCTGACTACCAGCGAATCATCCTGTTTCGGGGATATATGGATAGTATTGCCCGAAGCCCCACAGGGAAAGCATTGTATGACAGCATCCTTCTTACCCGACCGGGTTTGCCTGACAGCATCCGGCTGATTGAAAAGATTTACCAATCTCAAACAAAAAAGTAAAATCACATGGAACAGAAAGCACAATCCCCGAAAATGCTTAGGCAGCGTAAATTCCTGATGATACTGCCGCTACTCGTACTGCCATTTATGACCCTGATGTTCTGGTCGCTTGGTGGTGGGAAAGTAGAAAATACTGTTGCACAGCCTTTGACGAACAAAGGTTTCAATATGAAACTACCGGATGCCTACCTGAAAGATGAAAGGTCCCTGGATAAAATGAGCTATTATGACAAGGCTGCCTCCGATTCGGCCAAACGGAAAGAATTAATGAAAAACGATCCGAATTACAGGGGATCATCTTTACGAAACGATGCCATCGGACGGCAGACGGAAGACAGGTCTGATTCCGAAAATTATACACAAAGCGGCACATTGATGACTTCCCCATATGGCAGTGAAATATCCCATGACTCGAATGAGGTAAAGGTTTACCGTAAGCTGGCAGAACTGGATGAAGCAATGAACAGGGTTCCCGCCCCAACGATAGAACCAATAGATGATGCTTCTCACAACAAAAGCGAAAATACTCAGGTAAATACAGCTGATATTGACCGACTGGAACAAATGATGCGGTCGATGAACCAGCCGGAGGGTGAAGATCCCGAATTGCAGCAACTCAACGGAATGCTGGAGAAAATACTGGACATTCAGCATCCCGACCGGGTGCAGGAAAAGATCAGGCAGTCATCCAATGCAAGCAAAGGTCAGGTATTTGCGATGTCTGCTGTCGCGAAAGAAACACCTGTATCGCTGCTGAGCAATACGCCTGATGCCAGAGGTGGCGTTAACAGCACCTCCATAATTCAGTCGCAACTAAATGGTTTTTATTCTTTGGATGAATCCATCCCGGATGATGAGGCGCAAAATGCCATACAAGCGGTCATCCACGAAACACAGACCCTTGTTGCAGGATCAACCGTAAAACTGCGTCTGGTAAATGATGTCTATATCAACGGGATACTAATACCAAAAGACAATTTTCTCTTCGGAGAAGCTACGCTGAATGGTGAAAGACTTGGTATTAAAATCAGCAGCATACATTACCGGAATTCTCTTTTCCCGGTGCAACTATCTGTATATGATATGGACGGTATGAATGGTATTTACATTCCGGGAGCCATTACAAGGGATGTGGCCAAACAGTCTGCAGACCGTACCATTCAGAGTATTGGAATGACAACCCTGGACCCGTCACTGGGTGCACAGGCTGCCAGTGCGGGAATAGAAGCCGCCCGGGATATGATCAGCAAAAAAGTAAAATTGATCAAAGTCACTGTGAAAGCAGGCTACCAGGTACTGTTAAGGGATGAGAAGCAAAAACAGAATAACTGACAATCAACAGGTAAAAGTTTAAAAGCAGATTATTTAATCAATAAAATTTCAAAAGATGAAAAAGATCATTGCAGGATTGATAATAGGGATTTTTCTCTTTCTAACAGCTATTACCGTATTTTCACAAAATTCAAATCCGGTAAACTCAACATCCATTGAGCCGTACCCTCTGTCCATTGCATTTAATAAGACAACCAACCTGGTATTTCCCTATGCTATTAAAAGTGTGGACAGGGGCAGCCAAAGTGTCCTGGCACAAAAAGCCACAGGTGTGGAAAACATACTTCAGATAAAGGCAGGTAAAGAAGGTTTTGAAGAAACTAACCTGACCGTTATCACCGCAGAAGGGAAGCTCTATTCCTTTCTGCTGAACTACGCTCCCCGACCCACTGTGCTGAACCTGGTTTTCGGTACCACGAAATCGTCAGCACCCGATGCGTTCTTTTCATCAGGAGATCACAACGATGGTGAAATACAGGTTTATTCAAATGCCGTAGCCGGTGAAAAGAAAAAAATACATCGCATAAAAGATAAAAAGTATGGCATGAAATTGTGCCTTGACGGCCTTTATATCCATGACAATGTGATGTATTACCGGATAAAAGTGGAGAACCAATCCAATATCAATTATGATATTGACCAGTTGCGCTTTTTTATCCGTGACCGAAAAAAAGCAAAGCGCACTGCCACACACAGTCAGAAAACACCTTTGTATTCGCCCTGCCCAAATTTACCATACCGGATCAGAAATACCTTGCCATACAGCTTATGGAAAAGTCCGGCGGAAGACATCTGAAATTGGATGTCCGTAACAAAGTACTTGTGCGATCAACGGTACTTCCTTCTCTATAAAAAAATTATCAGTTAAAACATTTTTATTCATTTAAAACAATTGCTATGAACCAGAAAAATTTTGAATACCTGCGCGACCAGGTAAAATACACCGGCTTCGGTGAAGGGCTGGAAAACGATCTAAAGGAAAAATTAAGCCAGGAACCACCGGATTTTACACTGAATCACACTGCCCAGTATGGCAATGACTTTGCCGATGCGGAGCTGCATTTCACCAGGTCTAAACAGAGTGATATGTATTTTTTCAACTCGTACAAATTGAGTTTAAAAAAGGAGAATGTTCCCGATAGCATGGAGCAGACCTTTTACATCAACAAGAGCAATAACATTACTTTTAAGGAGGCTTACAACCTGATGAGCGGCAGGGCAGTCAATAAAGACCAGACCAACAAGGATAATCAACTGTACAACGCATGGATACAGATGGACTTCAAACAGGCGGACAGCAATGGCGATTACAAGCTGAAACATTACCACCAGAACTACGGTTTTGACCTTGATAAGGTATTGTCCAAACACCCGATAAAGGAACTGGGGCATGAAGAACAAAAGTCCAACCTTGTGGATTCCCTGAAAAAAGGCAACCGGCAATCTGTCACTTTTCTTCGGGATGGCGCTGAACAGAAAAATTACATCGAAGCCAATCCGCAGTTTAAAACCATTACTATCTATGACAGCAACATGCAGCGGTTGGGTAACAGGCAGTCCAAAGCGGAAGAACAGGGGGAAGGTGAAAGCAGGTCGGTCAGACAGGATAACAAAAAGGAAAATCAAGGTAGCGATGACGATGGCTCTCAAATACCTTCGGCGGCAAAAAAAAAGCGAAAAAGCCAATCGATCAGTTAAAGTGATGAGGGATGGAAACACTAAACCCTTTGTCCAGCTTCTTTTCTGCCATTGAAAAGGATTACCGGATCAGTATCACACATATCGGGATCTATGCCGCTTTGCTGCAATACCGAAAGGAACAGGGGTTTATAAATCCGGTAACGGCATTCAGTTATGACATTATGCGCATAGCTAAGATTTCAGCACCGGCCACTTATCACAAATGTGTAAGGGAACTTAGCGAATACGGATATATCAGGTATGTCCCATCTTTTAAAAGGAACCAGGGAAGCCGCATCTACTTTAATGAAAGCGGATAAGCGATTAGTCAATGATTCTACAACCGTAGTATAAAGCCCGTTGCCGGGCTTTTGCTGTCAATACAGGAAGTGTGAAATGGAAAACTATAAGATCGAGAAGATTCCACCTGAAAGAGCAGTAGCGCTATTAAGAAAAGACGGGATAGAGGTAACGGAAGAACAGGCAAAGGTTATTCTGGAATTTTTGTATGAAATGGCCAGTATTGTGGTTGATCAATACCTCGCCAAGCCAAATTAATTGTGTAAATTTACAGGGATAAATAATAGCAGTTACACCTTATTCACTATACGATTATGAAGATTGCAGATTTATATATTCGTGTAAGTACCGATGAACAGGCCGATAGAGGTTATTCACAACGTGATCAGGATGAAAGACTTCGCAAATATTGTGAAATAAATTCCATGCAGGTTCGCAAAGTGGTCTACGAGGACCATTCAGCGAAAACATTTAACCGTCCTGCCTGGTCGAAACTATTAAATGACCTTCGCAAACAAAGGGGGCATTCTGACCTTATTCTGTTTACAAAATGGGACAGGTTCAGCCGCAATGCGGGTGATGCCTACCAAATGATAAGTACCTTGCGCAGGTTAGGTGTTGAACCGCAAGCAGTAGAACAGCCATTGGATCTGTCCATACCGGAAAACAAGATGATGCTGGCCTTTTATCTGGCGGCACCCGAAGTAGAAAATGACAGAAGAGCCCTGAATACATTTCATGGCATGAGACGGGCGAAAAAGGAAGGCCGTTGGATGGGGACGGCTCCGGTAGGATATGTAAACAAGATCACTGAAACTGGAAAGAAATATATTGCACCCAGAGATCTGCAGGGTAACATTATGCAATGGGCTTTCAATGAACTGGCCCTTGGAAAATTCAATACAGAACAGATCTGGAAAATGGCGAAGGGAAAAGGACTTATAACCAGTAGAAATAGTTTTTGGGTGGCCATACGTAGTCCTGTCTATTGCGGTAAAATTTTTATTCCAAAATATAAGGATGAAGAAAGTTACATGGTTCAGGGACAACATGAGCCGTTAATAACCGAGGCATTGTTTTATGAGGTACAGGATGTTTTGGATGGTCGCAAAAGAGTAAGGCGCACCATGATGGTGGTTGATGAGAACCTGCCATTACGTGGCTTCCTGGAATGCCCCAATTGTGGAAGGATGCTGACAGGGAGTGCATCGAAAGGACGTACTGAACATTACTATTACTATCATTGTAGTTCCACCTGCGGTATTCGCTATAAAGCACCGGAGGTCAATGCAAAAATTGTTGATGAAATCCGGAAGTATGTACAGCCTCTACCGCAGCTTCTATTATATAAAGAGGTAATTGTTAGCGTTTATAAAGCTAAAACTAATACTCAACACAACGAAGTTCAGCAGCTGAAAATACAATTGGAAGAAGCCAACAAAAGGCTTTCAAAGGCAAGGGAACTGTTGCTTGTTGGCGATATTGAAGCTGATGACTATCGAATGATTAAGGCAGAATGTGAAGAAAGGATAAACAGGCTGGAGGTTAAATTAACTACATCAATATCAGATACAACCAATATAGAACCGCTATGGGATAAAGCCATCAGTAATATTTCGCAACTGGATGTTTTGTATGAAAAAGGTACCGTAACCCAAAAGAGAAAAATCATTGGTTCGATGTTCCCCGAAAAATTGACATTTGACGGATTTCAATATCGAACCAAAAGAGTCAATGAAGCATTGAGCCTTATGTTGCTGATAAACAGCAACATACAAGGCAAAAAAAATGGAACAAATCCATCATTTTTGGACTTGTCCCATAAGGTGACCCCACCGGGATTCGAACCTGGATCAAAGGAACCGGAATCCTCCATTCTATCCATTAAACTATGGGGCCATTTCTGAAGGTGGTTACAAAAGTAGTATTATTCTTCGAACTGAAAATCTTCTGTAAATATTTAAACACAATATTGAAGGTTTTAATTTTGCAATGTTAAGTTTTTCGATACCATCACTAAATTTCAACAGATGGTTCGTGATTCAGGTCGAAAATGCTACTTTTGTATCAAACCCTAAATCTATAGGATATGGTTCCCGGTGAATTGATTTTTGCATTACGAAAAGCGTTCGAGGATTTTGTAACTCCTTTTAAATATACGCCTTACAATACTGATCCTTCTATTGAAAAAACGATTCTCCACACAAACAGGGTTGTTGAAAACATATTGATTTTGGCAGATTCGCTCGAATTAAGTGAAAATGAAAAGCATGTCGCCGAAATTGCCGCGCAGTTCCATGATGTTGGCCGGTTTTGGTTACTTCTCCCTGAAAATTCGGAAAGTGAAATTTCCGATCATGCAGAAGCAAGTATTGAATACCTGAAAATAAGTCCTGTTTTTAATGAGTTGGATGAAGCAACTCAGAATATTATAATACAAGTAATTAAGAATCACAATAAACCGGAACTTCCAAAAAAAGATGGGGAAGCCATTCTTTTCTATGTCAAACTTCTGCGTGATGCCGACAAGTTGGATGCATGGCGGTCAACATCAGAATATATTACACGAAAAGGTGCAAAACCAAATATGGCAATTGAGCTTACCCTTTCGGATAAACCAATTGTTACATCGGCATTATCGAAAACAATCATTGAAGGCGGCATTCTAAACAGAGCTGATATTTTGACTTTCAACGATTTCCTTATTTTTCAGATGTCGTGGATTTTCGATCTTCATTTTAAGAAGAGCTTTCAGATTCTGAACCAAAAACAATATATCCGTCATCTTTACGATTCGCTTCCTAAAAACGACAGCGTTATCGAGATTTACCGGATGATTAGAATTCATGTCGAAAATCAAATCTAAGGTCGACATCAAATAATCGCTCAGATATTTGATCTGTAATAGATTGAAATGCTTCCTGAAAGTGTTTCATCAGTTTCTGTTGATTTTTGCAAAGGCATGTAAAATTGGGTTTTCAAAATAATTACCTTTGCTGATCATGTATGCCATCATCGACGTAGAAACAACCGGAACCGGAGCCTCGTACGGAAAGATCACCGAGATTGCCATTGTCATTCACAATGGACAGACTGTGACGGAGACCTATAACACATTGATTAATCCCGAATGTAATATCCCCTGGAATATTACGCGACTCACCGGAATTACCAACGATATGGTTGCCAGCGCCCCTAAATTTTACGAAATTGCCAAAAAAATTGTTGAACTGACTGCCGGGAAAATTTTCGTGGCACATAATGCTCAGTTTGATTATTCGTTTGTAAAAGAGGAATTCAAGCGATTGGGATACGACTTTAAACGGAAAACGATTTGTACCGTAAAACTCGGCCGGAAACTCCTACCGGGACACCGCTCCTACTCGCTCGGAAATATTTGTGCCGATCTGGGAATCCAAATTACCGACCGTCACAGAGCAATTGGCGATGCGTTGGCCACTTCAAAACTTTTCGATATTTTATTGGCTCAGAATAATCTGCTTGAATCGTCACTTTTCGTTCACCAGACATATCCGCTGTCCTCGGAAAAAATGTCTGCAATTCCGGGGAAAACCGGTGTTTACTATTTTTACGACGCGCAGGGAAGTATCATTTATGTAGGCAAAAGCAAAGATATTCATCAACGTGTGTTGACACATTTCGGCAATTTGCAAACAAAAAAAGCAATTGAAATGCGCGACAAAGTTGCAGAAATATCGTGGGAAGAAACAGGTAGTGAACTTGTTGCACTTTTACTTGAATCGGCAGAAATCAAAAAGCACAAACCGTTGTTCAACCGAAGTCAGCGGCGGTCGGCATTCAACTTTGGCTTGTTTACCTTCGAAGATTCGGATGGATATCTTCACTTAAAAATCAATCCGATTGAAGGCGAAGAGATACCATTGACTACGTTTCACTTTCAGCAGGAAGGAATCGATTATCTTCATAATCTGGCGGAAAAGTACGCCCTTTGCAAAAAACTTTGCCATCTCGACAACTGTTCAGGTGAATGTTTTGAGGCTCAAATACATCATTGCCAGGGCGCTTGTACAGGACTTGAAAGTGCCGCCAATTACAATTTACGCGTTAATAAATCTGTCTATGCGCTCCAATACCGTTCGCCAAACTTTTTTGTGATTGATCAGGGTCGTACGAACGACGAGAATGCAATTATTAAAATTGCAAGCGGGCGTTTCGTTGGATTTGGTTATGCATCAACTGATTGTGCTTCAGAAAATATAGAGTTTCTTCACGATTGTATCCAAAAATACAACGATAACCGCGATATCCGGGTAATCATCAAAGGTTACCTGAATCGAAGTAAAAATCATAAAATCATAGAGATATAACGATCTATTCCTATTTGACACTTTAATTTAAGATGCAATGATTCATGCAATTTGCTGTTGGTAACTTGCAAAATAGCATTTCATTAAGATCTCTTATTCATCACCGAAATTCATTCCCTGAGCATATCTTTTCAACGCCCTTTCGCGTGCAAAACGATGTTCGATAATTGGTTGTGGGTACGCAATTGTACCATATTCAGGAACCCATTTTAGGATGTACTCACTGTCAGGATCAAATTTTTTGGCCTGTAATTCAGGATTGAAAATTCTGAAATAGGGAACTGCATCACAGCCTGAACCAGCTGCCCATTGCCACCCTCCGTTGTTCGATGCAAGTTCATAATCGTTCAGTTTACCGGCAAAATAGGCTTCACCCCACCGCCAATCAATTAATAGATGTTTACACAAAAAACTGGCAGTTACCATTCTTAACCGGTTGTGCATAAATCCTGTCTGATTGAGTTCGCGCATTCCTGCGTCCACCATCGGATAGCCGGTTTTTCCCTGACACCACGCATCAAAATGATCGAGATTATTTTCCCATAATATATTATCGTAGACCGGTTTAAATGCCCTGGTTGCAACGTGCGGAAAATACCAAAGTATCTGACTATAAAAATTACGCCAGATAAGCTCTGAAAGGAAAGTCTCGGAGTGTAATAGTGCCAGCGCCGTAACCTTGCGTATGCTGATTGTACCAAATCGTAGATGAACACTCAACTTAGAGGTGCCATTTCGGGCAGGAAAATCCCTGTTTGCAGCATATCCTTCCAATAAAGTTTGTGGTAGCGACTTGGAGGGAAAGACCACTTTAACAGGTTCGAAACCTAACATTTCGATGCTCATCATCGGCAGTGGTTTGATTCGTATGAAATTATGAAAATACTGTGTTGTATTCAACGGACGAACCATCGCTTTGTTAAACTTCTCAAGAAACTTGTTCTTGTAGGGAGTGAAAACAGTGTAAGGCTTTCCATCATCTTTCACGAGTTCATCTTTTTCGAAAAGAACATGATCTTTATAGGAAAGATATTCTATTTTATTGATTTTCAGAAATCTTTCGACATCCAGATCCCGTAAAACCGAATATGGTTCGTAATCGCGGTTTGTATAAACACTGCAAATATGAAACTCTTCAGCCATTTTTTTGAAAACATCCTGAGGTTTTCCGTGTGCGATGTAAATGCTTGATCCGATTTTCTCAAGCGAATCCTTAATTCCAACTAGTATTTTGTAAATAAAATTCACCCTGAAATCGGGGCGAAATTCAAGCCGTTCCAAAATATCAGGATTAAAAATAAACAGTAGCAACACATTTTCGCGCGTTTTTAAGGCATGAAAAAGCGCGGTATTATCCTCCAATCTTAAATCGCGTCGCATCCAGACAATATTAACGACCGTTTTATCCTTTTTTGTCATCCGAAAATGAATTAGTTAATACAAAATACGAAATACAAACCCAATTACAAGGCAGGTAATATACTAAAAAGCCAAAAACAAAACATATTTTTACATGAAAATATTTTATCTTTTATATCTACATTTCATTCAACAAAATATGCATCAAAGAGGTTTTGCAAGTGACAATAATTCAGGTATTCATCCTGAAATTTTAAAAGCAATTGAGGCTGCGAATATCGGACATTCAACAGGATATGGCGAGGACAAATGGACAAATGAAGCCGTCGGATTGTTTAAAAAGGAATTTGGCAACGATACTGAAGTGTTTATCGTATTGACCGGAACAGGGGCAAATATCCTCGGAATTCAGTCGGCAGCACATTCTTTTAACGCCATTTTCTGTGCTGAAACAGCACATATTCAGGTCGATGAATGTGGCGCTCCCGAAAAGTTTACGGGGTGCAAATTAATCCCCATCGCTACACAAAACGGGAAGATTACACCCGAACAAGTTGAAAAACACTTGCATGGATTTGGTTTTGAGCATCATTCACAGCCGGGTTTGATAAGTATTACTCAAGTTTCGGAGTTGGGAACCATTTATACAGTTGATGAAGTTAAAGCTTTGGCAGATCTGGCTCACAGTCATGGCATGTTTTTGCATATGGATGGCGCCAGAATTTCGAACGCAGCAGTCTCGCTTGGACTTCCATTCCGGACTTTCACTAAAGATGCCGGAGTTGATATTCTTTCATTCGGCGGGACAAAAAATGGGATGATGATTGGCGAGGCGGTACTTTTCTTCAATCCTGCATTAGCGTCGCACAGTAAATATTACAGAAAACAGGCAGCACAGCTTTATTCAAAAATGCGATTTGTTGGTGCTCAATTTGTTCCATATTTGCGCGATGGGATTTGGAAAACGAACGCCACACATTCGAACCGTATGGCCAAAATACTTGAAACGGAGATCAGAAAACTGAAAGGAGTTGAAATCACGCAGCCTGTGGAGGGCAACGGAGTATTTGCCATTGTTCCTAAAGAATTAATAGCCAAATTACAGAATGAGTATTTCTTTTATACCTGGGACGATCAACGTGGAGAAGTCCGTTGGATGACTTCATTTGATACCACGGAGGAGGATATTCTGAACTTTGCAAAACTGCTTAGTAATTTATTGAACGAATAGTAAATGCCTCTACTTTCGCGATATCATTCAGGGAGTTATTCCGAAGAGCAATACAATCTCGAAAAGCGTATTGTAAGGCATTCGCTTTTCGTCTCCTGTTGCTTGCTGATTGTTTTGTGGCTGGTTAAACTTTTTGAGTTTGAATTTGATATTGATTTTTCAACCTGGGGTGTACTTCCGCATGACTTAACCGGACTGCGCGGAATACTATTCTCCCCACTAATACATGCTGATTTCAAACATCTTATAGCTAATTCAATCCCATTATTTATTCTCACTTTTTCGCTATTCTTTTTTTACCGAAAATCCTCCTACACTATTTTCGTTTTAATTTACCTGGTATCGGGCATTTTTGTTTGGCTGGCAGCACGCGAAGCAATTCATATCGGGGCAAGCGGTCTCATCTATGGACTTGCCGCCTTTCTGTTTATGAGCGGAATTATAAGCTTTAATGTCAGGCTATTGACAATATCGCTGATCGTTGCACTCGTATATGGCGGATTGTTTTGGGGAATTTTTCCGTTTAAGCCCGAAATTTCGTGGGAATCTCATTTATGGGGAGGAATTTCGGGATTCGGACTGGCTTTTTTCTATCGGAATTCAGTTCCTGCTGATCCACCAGAGGAAGAAGTAGCAGAAGATGAAGAGATTGAGGATTTTGTACCAGAAAACGAGATTGAATCGGAGGATGAATCGACCAGAGAAAACAATTGAGCAACTCAGATATTTGTTGTACTTTTGCTCCCTGAAATTTAATAAAAACCAGTTCTGTATAAAACATGATTAGTCGAAGGATTATCCGCACCAAGGTACTGCAAATATTATATGCTCACGTATCATCCCCCGAAAAAACAATGACTCAGTCTGAATCTGAGCTCCATTTCAGTATCAGAAAAACCTACGATTTATACCACCTGCTGTTTGCAATTCTTGGCGAGATCAGTGATTTTGCGAACGAACGGATTGAATCGCGGAAGATGAAAAATCTTCCTACCGAAGAAGATCTTAATCCAAACATCCGATTTATAAATAACCGGCTGATTACAAGATTAAAAGAGGATAAAAGTCTGAATGATTATCTGACACGTAATAAGCTCAGCTGGGCTAATTATCCGGACCTTATCCGTGGTATTCACGGTTCAATGATTGAGTCGGAAATTTATACCAGTTATATTAATTCTGAAACAGATGATTTTCAAACCGACAAACGCTTTTGCGAAGATTTTTTCAGCAATATACTTGTAAACAGCGATATAATGCTTAACGAACTCGAAGAGCAAAGCATTTACTGGAACGACGATCTCGATTTTGCAATTTCGATGGTCATAAAAACCATCAAGAAAATTAAAAGCGAAAATGATCACAATGAATACCTGATGTCGCTTTATAAAGATGATGAGGATCAGGAATTTACTACAAAATTATTTCGAAAAGCGATCAGCAACGAAACAGAAAACCGGAAGATCATCGAAAATTACACGAAGAACTGGGATGTTGACAGAGTTGCGGTGATGGATATTTTAATTATGCAACTGGCGCTGACGGAACTCATGGAATTTCCTTCAATTCCGGTAAAGGTGACGCTGAACGAATACATTGAGCTTGCCAAATATTATAGTACAAACCGGAGCAGCACCTTTATTAATGGCGTTCTCGACCGTATCACAAAAGACTTCCGCGAAGAGGGTAAAATAGTGAAAGCCGGACGCGGATTGTTGGAGGGATGAGAGCGGTTATCTTTAATACTTTAATAATCTGCGGCTTATTGTTATTTTGCTCATCATGTGCCAACCCGCAAAAGCAGGAAAAAGGGGGAGCGAAAGAGAAAATACCGCTTGAAAAAAAGACATGCGGGAAAATTGTTTTTGACAAGGAAATTCATAATTTTGGTACGCTGAAAGATGGAGAAATTGTCTCCTATTCGTTTACATTTCGAAATATGGGAGGATCTCCGTTTAAAATTAGTAAAATGGTGAAAACGTGCGGATGTATTGATTTTAAATACGACTTCGACGCTATTGAACCAGGTGAAAATTCAGTTATTGAAGTAATTTTTAACACTTCCGGTGAATGGGGCAATCAGTTTAAAGGTGCAACCGTTGAAACGTCGGAAGGAGAACGAGTAGAATTACAGATTGGTGCTTTTATAGAAAATAAACAGTTTAATAACCTTTAAATACAGAAAAATGAGTTCTATTTTATTTATTGTTGCTCAGGCACCCGCTGGCGGAGCTTCGTCGGTGAATATGCTATTGATGATGGGTCTGATGATTGTCGTGTTTTACTTTTTCATGATCAGGCCACAAATGAAACGTCAAAAAGAGATGACAAAATTCCGGTCTGCACTTCAAAAAGGTGATAAAATTGTAACAACCGGCGGAATTTATGGTAAAATTGATGAAATTAAAGACAACATCATTATTCTGGAAGTTGCTATGAATGTAAAACTTAAAGTTGACAAAAGTGTTGTTCTGAAAGATATGTCAGATGCACCGGTTCAGAAATAAATGAAAATATTTTGATCTAATTATGAAAGGCTGGGCAACCGGCCTTTTTGCTTCACAAATAAAACCACTGTTCATGCCAGGACGAATCATTGAGTATTTTAAAACCGAAATTACTGCAATTCGCAATGGAAAAGCTTTTGTCTTTTTTGTTTGTCTGGCATTAGCCTCGTTTTTATGGTTCCTCAATGCGCTCGAAAAGCATTATACAGATCATATCACGGTGCCTGTAAGGTATGTTAATCTTCCAAAAGACAAGGATCTTACAGGTAAACTGCCTGCGAAACTCGAACTGACAGTCGACGCATTTGGTTACACATTACTAAGACATAAATTGAGCCTTGCATTTTCTCCCGTACTTTTGGATGTCAACGAGCTAACAAATAATTATTTAGAAGGAACGCTTATGTCGAAATATACAATTTCGACGAATGGCCATAAGGAAGAAATTGCCAAACAGATCAGCAACGAAATCGAAATTATCAGCATCAGACCAGATTCTATAACATTCAATGCAAGTAGTGTAATAGAGAAATTGGTAAAAGTTCATCCGGTCGTTGATTTCACTTTTGCAAAAGAATTTATCTTAGAGAAAAACCCGGTTGTAATGCCCGATTCCATTTTAGTGCGCGGACCGCAGGATATTTTGGACACCCTGAAGTTTATTTATACGACGCCAATTCAACTTAAAAATTTGTCGCGTAACGTCAAACGCGATGTTGATCTGGTTATTTTACCGGAACTGAAGTCTGAAATCGAAGAGGTTAATGTACAAATTGACGTCGAACAATACACGGAGGCAAAATTCGAAATCCCCATACAAATAATTAATCAGCCTGATTCAATGCTTATTAAAACCTTTCCTGCAAAAGTAAAAGTTACATGCAGAATTGGATTAAGTCAATACAGCAAATTGAACAAAGGCAGTTTTAGGGCAATAGTCGATTACTCACATCGCTCCGGCGTCATCTCAAAGTTGCGCGTTGTTCTTGACAAGGCTCCCGAAACAGTTCTGTCAGTAGATCATTTTCCCAAAGATGTGGATTATATTATTGAACGGAAAGATTAGATTCGATGAAGAAAATCGGAATTACAGGGGGAATTGGTAGCGGTAAAACCACCGTTTGTGAAATTTTCAAGCTACTTGGCGTTCCTGTTTTTCATGCTGATGATGAAGCAAAAGTTCTGCAAAACAACGATTTGCACATCAGGGAACTACTTATTAAGCTTTTTGGCAAGCACATTTATTTTCCTGATGGAATGCTTGACCGGAAAAAATTGGCCGGGCTTATTTTTAACAATTCGGAGGCCTTGGCAAAGGT
>JAAFHB010000480.1 GCA_010906965.1 Mariniphaga sp.
TACGACAAACTAAAGAGTATTTCAAAAGGGTACGCCTCGTTCGATTACCACATCACCGGTTATCGTCCGGCAAAACTTGTAAAGCTTGATATACTTCTTAATAGTGAGCCTGTTGATGCACTATCGACATTGATTCATTTCGACAATGCCTACAATTTTGGCCGCAGGATGTGCGAAAAACTCAAAGAGCTGATTCCTCGTCAGCAATACGATGTGGCCATTCAGGCTGCAATCGGTGCAAAAATCATTTCGCGCGAAACAATTAAGGCTGTCCGTAAAGACGTAACCGCCAAGTGTTATGGAGGAGACATTTCCCGAAAACGCAAATTGCTCGATAAACAGAAAAAAGGCAAGAAGCGAATGAAACAAATTGGTAACGTGGAGGTTCCGCAAAAGGCATTCCTGGCAGTGTTAAAACTTGATTAATATAACACAGATATAACATTGCTTTAACGGTGACGACCGGGCTCCGATCTATCTTTGCAAGAAATATTTACCAATGTTTGTTGACACCCATTCACACATCTATTCAGAAGAGTTTAGTACCGACAGAAACGAAGTTATTGCACGTGCGGTAAAGGCAGGAGTCAACAAAATTATATTGCCAAATATTGATAGCTCTACCATAAAGTCGATGCTCGATCTGGTTGATGCATGCCCGCAGTTGTTTATTCCTTTAATAGGTTTGCATCCAACATCGGTAAAAGAAGATTTTCGTAAGGAACTTCAGATCATGGAATACTGGCTTGAAAAGCGCAATTTTTCAGGAATCGGGGAGATTGGAATTGATCTTTATTGGGACAAGACGTTTATCAGTGAGCAGATTGAAGCATTCAGAATTCAGATTGGATGGGCTAAAAAGAGACGAATTCCCATTGCTATTCACGTGAGAGATTCATTTCAGGAAGTATTCGAAGTACTACAACAGGAAAAAGAGGAATCGCTAACAGGGGTTTTCCACAGTTTCACAGGGAATGCAGATCAAGCAGCTCAGGTGATTGATCTTGGATTTAAAATTGGTATTGGAGGTATTGTCACATTTAAAAACTCAGGCTTAGACGCTATCGTACAGCAAATTGATCTTCAACATATTTTGCTGGAGACCGATTCTCCATGGCTGGCTCCGGTTCCACATCGCGGACGCAGAAATGAATCCGCATTTATCACAGCAGTTGCTGCTAAAATTGCTTTACTGCACGAAACTAGTATTGAAGAAGTGGCGCGAATTACGAAGCAAAATGCTCAACAATTATTTGGATTTTAAGTGTTTAATTAAACAGGTATTTATACTTTTGCAAAAGACATAACATTTAATAAATCTCAAATCAAAGTGGCATCAGACCAACAATCAATATTGATAATTTATACCGGGGGAACGATCGGAATGCGTGAAGATCCGAAGACCAAAACCCTCTCACCTATGAAGTTCGAACTTATTCAGGATGAAATCCCTGAACTTCATAAACTTGGATTCGAAATTGAATCGGTCACCTTTAATCCCCCGATCGACTCAGCCAATATGACGCCTGCAATCTGGATTCAGCTGGCCAAAACAATCAAGACTTATTATTCGCAATACGACGGATTCGTGGTTCTGCATGGAACCGACACAATGGCTTACACCGCTTCAGCTTTGAGCTATATGCTTGAAAATCTTGATAAACCTGTTATAATGACAGGATCACAGCTTCCTATCGGCGTTTTACGCACCGATGGCAAAGAGAATATTATCACGGCAATACAGATTGCCGCGGCTAAAAAAGATGGGAAAGCAATCGTTCCCGAAGTATGTATCTATTTCAGTTCTCACCTTTTCAGGGGAAACCGAACCACAAAGGAAGATTCACAGCAATTCAGCGCTTTCACTTCACATCATTACCCATCGCTGGCAATTGCCGGAGTAGATATCAAATATAACTACGAAAAAATCAACTATCCCCGCAGTAAAGGCATTCTCAGCATTAATACATCGGTTGATGACAATGTAATTGTACTGAAGATATTTCCTGGACTCAACCAAAAGTATTTTGATGCCATACTTTCACTTCCGGGATTAAAAGGAATTATTCTTGAATCATACGGATCAGGAAATATGCCTACTTTTCACTGGGTGTTTGAAGCAATCAGGAAGGCTACTCTAGGAGGAATTATATTTATGAATGTTAGCCAATGTCCTGGAGGTAAGGTGAAAATGGGATATTACGAAACAAGCAGAGAGCTTCAGGAAGCTGGAGTGGTTAGCGGCAAAGACATCACAGTGGAGGCGGCAGTAACTAAACTGATGTTTCTGCTGGGGCAAAATTTGCCCGTTACAGAAGTGAAGGCATACCTTGTACAAAATTTGAGTGGCGAAATTGAAAATTAAAGAT
>JAAFHB010000076.1 GCA_010906965.1 Mariniphaga sp.
CTTTTTCAATTCTTTTTTGATCAGTAATATCGCGTGCCACAACAACTACTCCAAGCACGTTCCCCCTGTCGTCGGTATATACCGAACCGTTCAACAATATGTCGGTAAGATCTTCGTCTTTAATTGTGAGCGGATAATCGGTAACAAAACCGTTGGCAAAAACTTCCTGGTAAACTTCGCGTGCTTTTTGCGGCTCGGTAAAATAATCGAAAAAGTCGGTGCCAATTAATTTATCGCGCGACATACCTGTTATATTTATCGAGGCCTCGTTCATATCGGTGATTTTTCCGGCAGGATTAATTGTAAACAGCGGATCGAGACTTGCCTCAATAAGGCTCCTGGCATATTGGGAGGCTAATTTCTGCGCCGTAACATCTCTGGCAACAATCACAACTCCGAGTACATTTCCCTTGTCATCTTTGTAAACCGAACCATTGAATAATACATCGGTCAGTTTGCCACCCTTGTGGCGAAGTGTAAGTGGCGAATCGGCCACCGATCCTTTCGCAAACACATCCTGGTAAACTTCGCGTGCCTTTTGCGGTTCGGTAAAATAGTCTAAGAAGTCGGTGCCAATAAGTTCATGACGTGAAATACCTGTTATTATCACAAGCGCTTCGTTCATATCGGTGATCTTTCCTTCGGTATTGATCGTTACCAAAGGGTCGCGGCTTGCTTCGATCAGACTTAGCGAATATTGAGAAGCTAATTTTAAAGAATCGCTGATTGCCTCCAATTCAACATTTGCAACTTCTTGTTTTTCTTTCTCTCTGGTTTGATAAATAAGTTCATTGTCTGTAATGATCAATTCGGCTGCACGTTTTTCTTTCTCTTCGTTTTGAAACAGAAGTTCCGTGTTTGCAATACTTAACTCTGCATCACGCTTTTCTTTCTCTTCATTCTGAAAATGAAGCTCATCGTTTGCAATCAATAACTCGGCTGCACGTTTTTCTTTTTCATCGTTTTGAAATGTAAGTTCTTTGTTGGCAATTAATAATTCGGCTGCACGATTTTCTTTTTCCTGATTTTGATAAGCAAGTTCATCGTTCGCAATACTTAACTCATCTGCACGTTTTTGTTTTTCGTCATTCTGGAACAGCAGTTCCTTGTTTGCGATGAAGAATTCGGCTGCACGTTTCTCTTTCTCTTCATTTTGAAACAGGAGTTCTTTATTGGCAATCAATAACTCAGCTGCACGTTTCTCTTTCTCTTCGTTTTGAAAAGCAAGCTCTACGTTTGCAATACCTAACTCTGCTGCACGCTTTTCTTTCTCCCGGTTTTGAAAAGCAAGTTCCATGTTTACATTTCGTAACTCGGTTGCCCATTTTTGCTCGGCAATATCTCTTGCCACGACCACAGCACCAAGCACATTTCCACGATCGTCTTTATAGACCGATCCGTTGAATAATACATCGGTTAGTTTGCCATCCTTGTGGCGAAGTGTAAGTGGTGAATCGGCAACAGAGCCATTGGCAAATACCTTCTCGTAGACTTCACGCGCTTTTTGCGGTTCGGTGAAATAATCGAAGAAGTTAGTGCAAGTGAGCTCCTTACGTGTCAGTCCGGTAATACTCGCCAAAGCTTCATTCATATCCGTTATCTTACCCTCGGTGTTGATCGTAATCAACGGGTCGAGACTTGCTTCAATAAGGCTCAGTGAATAATTGGAGAGTAGTTTCTTTGAAGCGGTAAATTTTTCTAATTCCCGATTCCTGATTGTCTGACTTTTCACAATCATGAAAATAAGCACAAAAATGAAGATGATGAAAACGATCAGCACTAAGAATATCAATTCAGAATTTGTATTATTCTTTATGATTTCTACTTTTCGTTTATTCAACAAACTGAACTCTTCGATGTTAACCGCAAGAACGAGATTCCTGATACTGTCGGTAAGGATCTTTCCCTGTTCTACAACTTCTATTTGTTCATTTTCACTCAAGGTATCCAACTTCGTGGTTTTAATCAGGTTATTTATTAAAACCATTCTTTCGTCAGCGACTTTTTTCAATGCGCTTACCCGTGCCTGCTGAATCGGATTATCGTTTATCAGCAGTGCCAATTTTGCTAAGTTGCCTGTTATTGAAGCGACTTCTTCGACGTAGGGTTCTAAAAACAAATCGTTACCAGTTAATAAGTAACCTCTTGAGCCTGTTTCTAAATCAAGAATATCCAAAAGAACACTGTCGCTCACACGAATCACTTCATGTGTATGTTCCACCAGATTGCTTGCTAATTTTACTTTTTTACTATTGTAGAAGAAAAACAACAATATCGAAATCAAAGCAGTAGCCAAAAGCAGGTAGAAGAGCGCTATTCTTTTTTCTAAAATAAATTTCATAAAGACTTACTAAAAATTATTTTTCCCCATTCGAATTGCCAACATCTTCAATCGGACTTCTCCTTTTATCCTTCATTTGTTTAAAATGGGAAGGCGAAAGTCCGGTAACCTTTTTGAATTGATTGGATAAATGAGCCACACTGCTGTAATTCATCTTCCATGCGATTTCTGTGATGTTTAATTCATCATAGATAATCAGTTCTTTTATTCGTTCAATTTTATGAGAAATAATGAATTGCTCAATTGTTGTTCCCTGCACTTCCGAAAATAAATTCGCCAGATAGGTATAATCGTGATTCAGTTTTTCACTTAGGTATTCCGAGAAATTAACTTTGATTAATTCGTCGTTATGATGAACCATTTCAACAATTGCATTTTTGATTTTTTCAATTAAGACAGCCCTTTTGTCATCCATTAATTCGAGTCCGGAATCGAGTAGAGTGATATTCAACTGCTCGCGTTGCTCCTGAGTTATGTTTTCCATGATGTCCACTTCGCCCAAATCAACAAGGACAAAATGAAGACCAAGCCCTCTTAAAGCATCTTTCACCGCCATCTTACAGCGGGTGCTTACCATGTATTTGATGTAGAGTTTCAAATAGTTTATTGTTTTAAACAGATTCGGACAAAGATGCAAAACTTAAACCATACCAAGCGTTAAACCACACGAATATTAAGTTACATAATTCACACATCTTCACATGTGTAATATCTTATGTCCCTTTTGAATAATGAGATCAGACGCAATCACCTTAGTATTCATAATTTAAAAACTATATTAAAAAAACTTAGATGAACCTAAAAGTTTATAATAAGCTCACCTAAGTCAGTTGTAAGAGAAATACTTCCTGTTTATTTCAAATTTATTGAGTGTTTCAACCCTTCAACTGAACGAGTAAGTACCAACAAAAGGATAATCACTATTAAATCAGGCGCAAAGATCATTTAAACAGACAGGGAAAGTGTTATATAATTCCGGAAAAATGTTACACAATTCACACATTTTACTGCAGTCCTTCGAGGGTCTTCGACCGCTCGAGGGGCCGCTATTTTAACGAAATCTTCGGAATAGCTCTCCCGGAAGGAAAGAGAGCATTCTAATTTACACCTGGTAAGGAGGCCTGATTTCCCGGATGTACAATTTATTGGCTTCGGGGTCTCCAACTACCTCGCCCAACTTCGGATCCCAGGTTACCTTGCGCCCGGTACGAATCGCGATATCGCCCATATGACTGATCGTATCGGAAATGATGGCTTCGTTAAGTGGACATAGTTCGGTTTCTTTTCCCCTTATCACAGAAAGAAATCTTTTCCCCATTGTATTGTTTTCGCTGTTGATCCAGCCCTGATCATTTTTGGGGAAACCATTCAGTTTCTGATTGATTTCGGGTATATCTGATTGTGCCGATGAACGGCTTAACGAAATCCAGCCTTTAGTCCCGTAAAAAGTGGTGCCATTCGACTCTTTTAATGTCCGGTGATTAAGAATGTTGTTCGACGCGACATCGGTACTCGCAAAATGAACTTCGAGACCGTTCTGGTATTTGCAGTTGACATCCCACGACAGGATATTGTTGTACAATCCACCGGCAGGCCAGAATTGTCCGGTTCCTTCGCAGCTGTAGTTCCCGCTTAATTTATCATTTGCGATCCAGACTAAAATATCCAAAGGATGAGCACCCCATCCTCCTAAAAAGCCGATGCTGTAATCGTAGTTAAACCATGAGCTGTTATTGGTCACTCTGTCAGGACAATAAGGCCTCATCGGAGCAGGACCTGTCCAGCGTTCAAAATCAAAATCAACCGGAACAGGAACTTCGTTACAAACAGGCGATGGCACATCATTTTTCCCTGGCGCCCACACATCTACACGCCCGATTTCGCCGATCAGTCCGTCACGAATCATATTATATCCCAGTTGCATATGTTCCATCGAACGTTGCTGTGTTCCGTAATGGAACTTCACATTGTTATCTTTCAATGCCTTCGCAAGAATCATATTCTGCGGGTAACTCAATCCAAGTGGTTTGGCAAGCATGATGTGTTTCCCTGCATTTGCGGCCTTTATGGCGGCCATTACATGCCAGTGATCAGGAGTTGTGATGTGGACGGCATCGATATCTTTGCGCTGAAGCAATTCGTCCATATCGAGGTAAGCCTTGCACTGCTCCGAAGTAAAGTTGTTCTCTTTGTAAAACTGATTGATTTTGCCGGCTATATTATCACGGCGGTCTTTGAAAGTGTCGCAAACCGCAATGTTCATTGCATCTCTTAAAGGGAGGAAGTAACTCATCAATTCGTCGGTTCCCCGTGAGCCGACTCCAATATGCCCGACTACAATCCTGTCGTTGGCGCCCTTATAGTTTGAACACGAACCCAGAATTGTGGGAAGTACTGCAACACCTATTGCCCCTTTTACCGAACGCTGAAAGAAATCCCTGCGGGAAATCACTTTGTTATTCACATCTTTCATACTTTATGATATTTAGTTGTTTGTTGAAATTGATCAATTAAATTGCACCGAGTTTTTTAAGGAAAGCAAAGCTTTTCAGCACAGCCTCTTCACCAGCAATTTCAAGCGTTGAGTAACCATCGAAACCAATTTTCACCAATGCATTGTAGATTGCTTCGATATCGATTACACCATCTCCCAAAGCGGTGAGCGACATTCCGCACCCAAACTGCGAACCGCGCTTTGCAACCATTTCGAGTGGAAGATCTTTCCAATGAACATGTTCTATTTTTGACCCGAATTTAGCAATCATTTCGAGTGGTTCCCCTCCGCCGAGCCATAAGTTACCCGTATCCAGATTGATTCCCAAGGCTTCGGAATTACAACGGTCAAGAACTTCACCCATTAACTTTACGGAATCGGTGATATGTCCGTGTGGTTCGATCAGGATTTTCACGCCGTAATCTTCGGCAAATCGAAGCGGCTCGTACAATTTTTCAGCGATAGAAAAAACGGCTTCACCAGTTGTCAGGCTTTTCCCGAACGAGGTTCGAGGTTCTCCTTCGGCGGTGATCACATGTTTAACACCTATGGCACCAGCCATTTTCACTGCTTTAATAATCTGTGACGTCCCATAACGGGAAGGAGCGGTCGGATCGAGTAAATTGGCATGAGCACAAATACTCGAAAGACCAAGGTTCTTTTCTTCAAATAACCTTTTAATGTCGAAAGGGTTGGCATCCAGACTCGCCAAAGCGGTGAATCCATATTCTACACCCAGACAGGCACCATCCGAATTGTCGGTTAAATCCCCGCAGCTAAATCCCCATTTTCGGATCTGGTCCAGTTGATTTTCAAGCGGACTAAAGGGGTTGATCAATGCAAAACATCCTACTTTAATTGCCATGGTTTTTAATTTTATTAATTTTTCAAATTATCACATCTTCAAATTGTCTCATTGTCAAATTGTCTCATTGCATTTTATAAAGGTACTGCTCATATTTCTCCTGCAATTTCTCTTTGGTAACTGCTCCCGCCAACATCCATATCCGGTATTTCAGTATAAGGGTCTCCCCCATTTTCAGTACGATCTTACTATCAAAAAGTATTGCCGGACTGTAATAGTAAAACGGAATTTTTGGATCGTTGATCACATACCAGCTTGCCGCATTTGTTGTGAACATTGGATGCGGCAAAACCGCCATTCCTGCTTTTTCACCGGTCAGATTATTAAATCCCATATACATCCAACTGCATTTCGGGCAATTTGTGGTGTCAGCCGAAGTGATAATTTCGGGCGAAGTATAATCCTGGTTAAACCGCATTGATAATCCCGCATAACCGCCCCATGTTTGTCCGCCGGGCTCGCCAATTATTGGGGTACGATCAAGTAGCACACTGTCTGTCAATGAACGGAACAGATGTTCCTCATCGATGCAGTAACTGCCATCGGGAAAGGGTGAGGAAACATGGAGGTTGCGATCTTCCGCTAAAACCGGTTTTCCATTGACCTGATGATAATTGAATTTCATCCGGATAACGGACGAAAAATCGGGATTTGTGACAATTTTCTTTGAAACGATTTCTGTAATTCCCTCCGATTTAAAACCTGTTTCGGGCGATTTGAAATCATTCAGGTATTCCCAGTAATTAATGCCATTGATAAACTTCCACGAAAACCATAAACCGAGGTGCCATGGATGATCGGGCGGTGAAACACAAGTAAGATCGGAATGATTTACTGTAAGCGGATGAAAATACGGTTTCCCAAAACGGTTATTGTAATTGTATTGCCAGATGATTTCCGCGTGATTGCTCAAGGTAAGTGAAGTATCAGTTTGATTCCATTGAAACTGATCTTTCATGGCGTTCTTCTTTTGCAGTTCTGCCGGCAATTCAATGGTTACTTCCCTACCGGCACACCACTGAGCGGCCCTTAACAACAACGTTTGCAAACCAGAATTTAAAAGCGCCCTTTCATCGTGCCCAAGTGTCGTAAAAAAGCTTCTCCCCTTCCCTGTCTGACCGACAAAAACCGCCTGAACATCTATCGGATGTCCATCTTTTTCGTCTGTTGCAGATAAAAATCCAATAGCTTCCGATCCCGGATAAATGTCGGTCTTTTCCCAGATCTCATCCATGATATAAAAAGGACTCAATCCTTTCGTAACCGGATGATTCTGATCGAATCCGTAGACTCTTCCGCGTGCGGGAGCGCCATGATGCGTATCCTTTCCCCACCTTCCAATACCAATACGGTGATAAGCTTCCCAATCGTAAAAAGAGGAAGCTCCTGCATGTAGCGAGAGCACTCCCCCACCTTCGTTTACATACTTCTCAAAATCGTTTTCCCACTTAGTACCTAAACGCTGTTTATTGTCCGGCCAGGTATTCCAGTTACTGATAACAAGGTTGTACTTTTTCAAATCAGTGTAAGACATTGTTTCAGGTTTTTCGGTAACACTGACGGAAAATAGCTTTGCATCTTTTAATATCCTTACAAGAACAGGAGTTGTCTTTTGCCATTCATGATTATTCTTTCCGCTAAGAATTAAGACCTTGATCGGGCCATCTTTTCCAGGAGCTGAGAAGTTGACCTGCCCCGCAAAAACTAATGTGCCGTAAAAAAAGATTAAAATGAATAAGAAGGTTTTATGCATATCTTACTATTATAAAAGTGGTGAAAGATGTTCAAAACTCCGTATCGCCTGATCTATTGTTCCACACTCGACACTGAAAACGATCTCTTTACCACTCGATTTTACGATATCGATCACTCTTTGCCAATCAACTACGCCATCGCCACAGGCGCATCCCACGGGAGTACCGCTCACCTTCCCGCGTTCGGCATTACTTTGTGTCAGGCTGATATCTTTGGCATGAAGATGAACCAGGCGGTCTTTTACGCTTTCGAGCCATTCGTAAACATCAGAACCACCTGCAAGGTAACTATTTCCTGTATCAAAATTTATCCCAATGGATGGTGATGATACCAAATCATATATACTATCCAGTCCTTCGGGTGTTTTGCTGTATTGCTGATGTGGTTCGAGTCCGATTTTTATTCCATGACGTTCGGCCACCATCGAAGCTTCAGTGATAGTATATTTCATCAGTTGATAATCCATCTCTTTGGTTGTCCAAAAAGGCTTGGGCCCTTCGTCGGTATTAACGACCGGTGCACCGGCTTCGGCAGCCCAGCGTATCGCCATTTTTAGGTATTCGACACTTATCTCGGGTTTGCACAGCGGCGTATGCGATGATAATCCTGAAAGCTTAACGTTATACTTGTTGCATATCTCTTTAATATACAAGGGATCGTCGAAGAGAGAAACCGAGTGAAAATAACCCGCTTCACTCAATAGTTCCCTGCCGAAATGAACCATTGGTTCGATATATTCGTATCCGATTTCGGAAGCCTTTTTTACCCCATCGACAAACGACAGATCATGATGTCTCACAAACTCCATATTTATTCCAAGCTTTACAATTCCCTTCATCGTTAATTGATTTATGTTTAAGTATTCACTATTAATTTCTTGACAATTTCATTTATATTTGTCAAAACACTGCGATCAATCCAATATTCAGTTTCAACAAGTCAGGTTTTCTGAACAAAGGCAAATGTACAGCAGATTCGCATGGTGCTTGTTCAAAATCATTCACTGTAAAATTTTATTTTCGAAATGGAACGACGGGCAAAATTCTATGATCCAGGCGGCAAATTGTCTTACAAAGCCGATAACTGCAGTTCTGTGAAAAGTGCTGCTGATAATGATGATATTGAATTAACTACGCTCGCCCGTGATGCTTATCCCGGTAAAAAACTCGGTAAAACAGAACTGATGGGCATTAAGAGTATCGGCTACTGGAATATAAAAAGAATGCAGAATTGGGGATTGGAATGGCATACAAATGAAGGAATTGAAATTTGTTTTCTCGAGTCGGGCGATCTAACTTTCTTTTTCGAAAACGATCAGTATAATCTTGCCCCGAACCATTTAACCATCACACGGCCATGGATCAGTCACAAACTGGGAAATCCGAATGTGGAATTGAGTAAATTGCACTGGATTATTCTTGACGTTGGAGTTCGTCATCCACACCAGGAATGGGTTTGGCCCGATTGGGTAATTCTCAATCCAAAAGATCTCGAAAAACTAACCCTCTATTTTCGCCAGAATGAACAGCCTGTCTGGAAAGCAACGCCCGATATAAGAGATTGTTTTGTCAGAATCGGAAAAGTGATTAAAGAGGGCGGAGAGAAAGATTACGAATCGAAACTCAGAATTTTAATCAATTCCTTATTAATTGCTTTACTGGAGCATTTCCAGGAAGGTAAAATTTCCCTCAGTGAGGAATTGATCGAATCGAGAAGGACGGTTAAGCTTTTCCTGAATTCCCTCGAAGATCACCTCTACGAACCATGGACTTTACCCAATATGGCGGCCTGGTGCAGGTTGGGAACTACCCGGTTTACAAAATATTGTGTCGAGATAAGCAATTGTACACCAATGGAGTACATCAACAAAATCCGGTTAAGAAAAGCAGCTGTAATGCTGTTGGTTCAACCTGCCATTTCAGCAACGGATATTGCCTACCAATGCGGTTTCTCATCCCCCCAATATTTCACCACCGTTTTTAAACGTCATTTCAGGGAAACACCTCAGGAGTTCCGAAAGGTTAAAGGATAATGAAATATCCATTTGGTTTTTGTTCAAAATTCTAAATTCACCCCGCAAAGGTTGGATAATTCGTATTTCATAATTCATAATTCATAATTCTTGTGTCTGATAGTATTATCTTTGCACCTCGATTTCCGATACTACATATTTAAGAAGATATTATTCGATGAAGAATTTTAAAAGAACGCTGATCACCTCGGCTTTACCATATGCCAATGGTCCGGTTCACATTGGCCATCTTGCAGGAGTGTATGTTCCTGCCGATATTTATGCACGTTACCTGCGTCTTAAAGGTGAAGAGGTTGCGTTTATCGGCGGCTCGGACGAACACGGCGTTCCAATTACCCTAAAAGCTAAAAAAGAGGGAATTGCACCTCAGGATGTGGTCGATAAATACCACGGAATGATCAAAGATTCGTTCGAAAAATTTGGGATATCTTTTGATGTTTATTCGCGGACTACTTCAAAGATTCACCACGAAACTGCTTCCGAAATCTTCAAAACGCTGTACGATAAGGGAGCATTTATTGAACAAACTTCCGAACAGTTTTACGATGTCGAAGCCAATCAGTTTCTGGCCGATCGCTATATCACCGGAACCTGTCCGAAATGTAACTACGAAAAAGCATATGGCGACCAATGCGAAAGCTGCGGAAGCACCCTCAACGCGACCGACCTGATTGACCCCAAATCGGTGCTTAGCGGGAATAAGCCGGTGATGAAGGAAACCAAACACTGGTTTCTGCCACTCGATCAGTATGAGCCATGGTTGCGCGAATGGATTTTGGAAGAGCACAAAGAATGGAAACCAAATGTTTATGGACAATGCAAGTCGTGGATTGACGGTGGATTAAACCCGCGCGCGGTTACGCGTGACCTCGACTGGGGTGTACCGGTTCCGATCGAAGGAGCTGAAGGGAAAGTGCTTTATGTGTGGTTTGATGCCCCTATTGGTTATATATCCAACACAAAAGAGCTTTGTATTAATGAACCGGCTAAGTTTGGAAAGTGGGAAAAGTGGTGGAAAGATCCTGAAACGAAGATGGTTCATTTTATAGGTAAGGACAACATCGTTTTTCATTGCATTATTTTTCCTGTTATATTGAAGGCCGAAGGGTCGTTTATTTTACCTGAAAACGTTCCGGCCAACGAGTTTCTCAATCTTGAAGGAGATAAAATTTCAACTTCAAGAAACTGGGCAGTCTGGCTGCACGAATATCTGATTGATTTTCCCGGCAAGGAAGATGTTCTGAAATACACGCTTACTGCCAATGCTCCCGAGACAAAAGACAATGACTTTACCTGGAAAGATTTCCAGACGCGCAACAATAGCGAGCTGGTAGCTATTCTTGGTAATTTTGTGAACCGGGCTTTGGTTCTTACCGACAAATACTACAACGGAGAAGTTCCGGAATGCGGCGAATTGACCGAATACGACAAGAATGCGCTGAACGAAATAACCAATCTGAAATTAGAGGTCGAAAAAGCAATCGATACGTTCCATTTCCGCGAAGCATTAAAAAATGCAATGGAACTGGCGCGTCTGGGAAATAAATACCTTGCAGATATGGAACCGTGGAAAGTGGTGAAGACGGACCCTGAACGCGTAAAAACGATTATGAACGTTGCACTTCAGATCACCGCTAATCTGACCATTGTTTTTGAGCCGTTTCTTCCTTTCACAATGACAAAGCTGCGTGGACTGATGAATCTTGATAAATTTGATTGGCTGGAACTCGGTCGAACCGATCTGATCGCTGCAGACCATAAGATAAATACTCCGGAACTTCTTTTCGAGATCATCGAAGACGAAGCGATTCAGGCGCAGGTTGATAAACTGCTGGCTACTAAAAAAGCAAATGAACTTGAAGAAGTAATAGCTAATCCCGTCAAGGAAAATATTGAATACGAAGATTTCGCCAAAATGGATATCCGTGTTGGTACGATCATAGCTGCCGAGAAAGTAGCCAAAACAAAGAAGTTATTAAAACTCACCATCGATACCGGAATCGATCAGCGAACCGTCGTCTCGGGCATCGCCGAATATTTCGAACCTCAAAAGATAATCGGACAACAGGTATCACTATTGATGAATCTGGCGCCCAAAACGCTGAAAGGAATCGAATCGCAGGGAATGATCCTTATGGCAGAGAACGCCGACGGATCGCTGGTGTTTGTCACCCCTTCTACCAAAATAAAAGAAGGCGCAGAAATAAGGTAGGAAAAAGAAGGAAGTCCGGAGACCGAAGAAATACATCTTCGGTCTTCAGACTTCCTTCTTCCCACTTGCTAAAAAATCAGGTGTTATCTTAATTTTTAAAAGATTAGAACCAACTTTTTCAATCAAATTGCCAAAATGATCCAATAGATTATTAAATTCGCATTGACATCGCGAAAACTAACCCTTAATGGCATGATATGATAAAAGATATTGCCTTACTGTCACCGCTGTATGTAACTATATTTTGGGGAATTGTCTTATTATCAAATCAGTCGAAGAGCAAACCTAAATTTTTGCTGGGTGTATTTATGTTTGTTACCTTCTTCCTTTATCTTACACATGCCTTTTTTTTCAACGAAAACTATCTTACCTATTTTCATACCGAAAGCGTTTATCTGCTTACCTCGCTCTCTGTCTACCCGCTTTACTATTGTTACATCAAACTATTAACGATTGAAAGTTCTTTCAAACCGAAGAATCTCATCCATTTTATTCCGGCCATCATTCTTGGACTTGCATCCTTTGTTTCAGGGCTATTTGTCACAGACCAGCAAGGGCTCGATTATGTCGAAAGGCTTGTGGTTCAAAGAGATATTTCCGGACTCGAACTTTTATCCCCTGCCGGAATAAAAGTCAGCGTTTTCATTTTCTGCCGGATAATATTCGTAATTCAGGTCACTTTCTATCTGCTAAGAGGAGTCATTCTGACACAGCAGCACGACAAGCGAATTGCCAATTTTTATTCAAATACCGAAGGGAAATCGTTACTGTGGGTGCGGCTGGTCACGATCTCTCTATTATTAACATCAGTGATGAGCATTACGTTTGCAATTATCGGACGGAACTTTTTTCTGCTTAATGACTATTTGCTGCTCGTTCCATCCTTTACCTTTAGTTCGCTTCTCTATTTGATTGGCTATTTAGGAAATATAACAATACCAGTAGTTGTGGAACCTCATCGCAATCGACCACGATCGGATAGTTCGCGAATCTATTCCAGTGAGTTTATGAAGGAAAAGATTTTGCACCTTTTTAAAAATGATAAAATATTTAGAAACCCCGACCTTTTAATTACAAATTTAAGCGACACACTTCAAACGCCAACAGCCGAAGTCTCGCAATTGATCAATGATGAATTTAAAACTGACTTTAGTGATTTCGTAAATAAATACCGGATTTCGATTGCCAAAGAACTAATTGCCATAAATTTAAACAATAGCATTACCCTCGAAGCCATTGCTGCAGAGTCGGGTTTTGGTTCGTTAAACGCTTTTATAAGAGTCTTTAAATTATATGAAGGAATTACACCTGAAAAATACAAAGAGATTAGTCGTCAGCGAAAGTTTCCTCCCGGCTAAGAGGCAATCCCAGATATTCAATCAAAAAAAAACCGCAGATATGACTCTGCGGTTTTTTTTAATTTTAACAAGCTTACTTCTTAACTGGAGCTACTTCTTTTTTCATTTTTTTTGCTTTTACTGCAGGTTTTGCAGTGTTAGCTGCGGCTTTTTCTGCAGGTGCAGCAACTTCAGTTTTTGCAGGAGCTTTTTTAACTTCTTTTTTCTTGTCCTGTGCGTTTACAGAAACTAAACCTAATACAAAAAGGAAACTTAATGCTAATACTAACTTTTTCATAATCACGAATTTTAAAATATTGTTTACGGATCAAATGTATTCTCCCAATTATGAAGGAATCGTGAAGATTTAAACTGCTGAAATAGTATTAACATTTTTTAACGGAAACTGTACTTTAAAAACCGATCCTTCGCCTTTTTCTGATTTTACATCAATGGATCCACCGTGAAAACGAATGATGCTACTCACAATTGAAAGCCCCAATCCATGGCCTTCGCCAAATGCGGGATCAGCTCTTTTAAAACGATCGAAGACTTTGGTTATTTGATCATTGTCGATTCCAATTCCGTTATCGCGTACTTCTATACAGAATTTATTTCCGGAAACAAAGCTGTACAAGCGTATCCATCCGCCATTGTTATTATATTTGATTGCATTGCTTACAAGATTAAATATCAGAATGTACAGTAATGATTTATTGACGTTTGGCAGTAAATCACCCTGATCGATCAGGTTTTCAATCGTGATATTTTTCATTTCTGCACGGTCTTCGATATTCAGGATAATCTCCTCAGCGACTTCACGAACAACAACCGTCTCGTTTTTTGAAAATTGTTCATTTTCAATTCGCGCGATCAAAAGCAAGGCCTTAATAATTTGCTGCATCCGATTCAAATTATTTTGCTGATCCATCACAGTGGCCACAAATTGTTCCGGTAAATTATTACTGGTCAGCAGATTCTCAAGCTTGCTTTGCATAATCGAAATTGGGGTAAATAACTCATGCGAAACATCGGCTGTAAATTTCTTTTGGTTCTTAAGGATGGCGCCAACCTTGTGCATAAGTTCATTCAGCGCATTATTCAGATAAACGAAATCAGAAGTTGAACTATGTAGCTCGGAATAGACAAAAGTTTCGGGGTTGGTAATTGTTTTCAATTTGGGAATGATCATCCGGTTGAGCGGATGCAATAAATACTTATTAATCCCGATATCAAATATGATTGTGCTTAGCAGCACTAAAAGAATGATCGATATGGAGATACTTTTCATTGTCTTATTCAAGGCGTTAATGAGCTGTATATTTTTGCCGATTTCCAAAATATAGTGCTGATTATAAACGTCGAAGGTGTAGTTAAGAATCCGATAGTCAAATTCTTCGTTTTCTATTATTCTTGCTTCATCTGTAAACAGAATTTTTCCTGATCCTTTTACGGTATCCAGATCAATCGTTATATATTCATCCTTTAGCATATTGTAACTCGCGTAAACGCTGTCTTTCTCAATATCGAGGAACGATTTAATTCCGATTTTAGCGACGATTGACATCGTTTTTTCTTTCATCTTAATAAGATCTCTATCAGTATGTCGCAGAGCTTGTTTGTCGATAACCTGCTGCAACAGGATCAACAAAACAAAGAATATAACTATTTTAGAAAGGGCACCAATTAATGCCAGTTTTAGTTCAAGTCGCATTTTTTAAAAATACAATAAGATATTATAATAATATGCAGGATATTACTGTTTTTTCGATTAGGTTTGAATTGTCAAATTTCATGAATTATTTTGAATTATGCATGTACTAATTGTCGAGGATGAGATCACATTGGCCAGCGAAGTGAGAAATTATCTTGAAAAAGAGGGTTTTTCGTGTGAAGAGGCGCATACAGGAAAGATCGCCTCGGATAAACTGTTCTCAAATGAATACGATCTGCTGCTGCTCGATTTGGGGCTTCCGGATTATGATGGAATCGATTTACTCAAAGAATCGATTGCCAACAATAGCAACACTGCGGTAATTATACTTTCGGCCCGCAGTGCATTGGAAGATCGCATCAAAGGGCTAAACGTAGGAGCCGATGATTATCTGCCCAAACCGTTTTCTCTGCTCGAATTAAAATCCCGCATCATGGCTGTTATGCGGCGCAAACATGGAATCAGGGTTAACATCATACTTATCAATGGTTTGGGAATCGACCTGGACAAACGCATTGTCTCAGTAAGCGGAAATATAGTAAGCCTCACCCGTAAAGAATACGATATATTAAGCTTTCTGATCCTGAATAAAAACAGGGTGGTGACGCGGTTGCAGATTTCGGAACACATTTGGGGCGACATCATCGAAGAAAATTACAACTCGAATTACATTGATGTCCACATCAAAAATCTGCGTAAAAAACTGGCTGAATATATTGAAGGAGACTTTCTGGAAACGGTAAGAGGAATTGGATTTCAGTTTATCGAAATCAATCCGGTACAATCTTGAAATGGAGGGAAGAAGATGAAATGAGAGAATAACTTTCTGGAAACGAGGATGCCAGATGCAAGTTGAAAACTACCGGCCGCCTAAATTTTACACATGATTATTCCCCGTCGGTTAGTGTGCTTCATCCTCCAGAAATTTCTCTGAGATATGTTTAACCGGAAACCATGCTGCTACAAAGCCGATCAGTACGACAGAACAAAAAATCAGCAAAATATCAAGCGGGATGATTGTAATTGGATAAGAATCGACTATAAATGAACCACCACCTCCCTGAAGTTTAACAAATCCAAAAACGATTTGAGCCTGGCAGATAGCAAGCCCGGCAATAGTGCCAATCACCGCACCAAGAATTGACACAGACCACCCTTCGAAAAGAAAAATATTACGGATCAGCGGTTTATCAGCGCCCATACTCCGTAATATCCCTATATCGTCCTTCTTGTCGATAATTAACATTGTGAGCGAACCCACAATATTGAACGATGCGATGATCAAAATCAGTATCAGAATCAGGTAAACAGCATATTTTTCGCCCTGCATGGTTTTATAAAGGTAGTCGTGCTGCTGATAGCGGTTTTTCACCACAAATCCGCTTCCCAGTTTCGCAGCAATGGCTTTTTGAACCGTTTTCACTGAAGCACCATCTTTTAATTTCAGTTCTACTGAATTCACCTTTTCTGGTGTTTCAAAAATTTCGCGCGCAAAAGCAATGGGGACAATAATGTACTTTGAATCGATTTCCTGCTGGACTGAAAAAATGCCGGATGGGTAGATGTAACCCTGATTAAAGTTACCTTCCATCGTCAAACCCGAACTCCTCCCCTTTTGCGGCACATAAATACTGATCGGATTGATCAGCTTAACCCCCAGTGAAAGGTAATAAGCAACACCCTGTCCAACAACGGCGTACTGTACATCTCCTTCCGTCAATTTAAATTCGCCGTCAACAATCATCGTGTCGAGCCCGGTCATTTTACTGTAATCATCACTTACACCTTTTATCGTTGCAAGAACCTGCCTGTTCTCATAGCGAAGAAGTGCATTCTCTTCGATTACTTCGGCAAAAAACAGGACATCTTCCATCTTCCGGATTTCATTAAACGCCTGATTGTTTGCTTCAAAACTTTTACCCTCAGCAAGGGTGATTTTAAGATCAGGGTCAAAAGATGAAAAAAGCGACTTTATAAGGCTGTCGAATCCATTAAAGCCCGAAAGTCCGATAATTAAACCCATAGTCCCAATGGCCATTCCGGCCACCGAAATTGCCGAGATGATATTGATCAGATTCGTTCTCTTTTTCGAGAAAAGGTATCTTTTAGCGATGTAAAAGGAGAGATTCAATTCGTTTGACGATTAGTAATCACTTTTTGTATGCTTTCACCAACAGACCTGTCCCTTTTTTATGACGGAAAATTACGTCAAGGTAATTAAGAACGACACAAAACGGGAACGTCAACAGGTAATAAAATGGGAGCAGAATATAAAATGCTTTCGATTTTCCCAACATTAAAATTGGATATTTCATTGAAAATTTCCACGAAAGCGAACCCGGAAAACCATAGGTGTAACGCACCTCAACATCCGAAAACCCGGCGTTGTTTAATTTTTGGGTGATATCATAAATTCCATATCCATCGCGTACATGTTCTTCGATAAAACCATGAACAGCGTCTTGCTCGTGCTCATGTGTATCCGAACCTCCCTGGTCTGATGGCGTTGAAATGAGCAGTACACCGTTGTTCCGAAGCGATTTATAGAAGTTATTAAAAACCAGCTCATCCTCTTCGATGTGTTCCATCACATCGACCGAAAGGATCAGGTCGTAACTGTAAGGTTCAATGTGTTGTGTAAGGTCACCATATTCGAAATTCACCCGCTCCTGTAATCCGATTGAACTAAAGAATTGGTTACAATCGTCAATCTGCTCTTGCTTTACATCAACTCCTTTAATAATTGAACCTTTGAAAATCCGGCTCATACGATAACTGTACTGTCCAAAACCTGAACCAGCATCAAGAACCTTTATTTTTCCAGAAAAGGACCTCTTTTTCAGCGATCTTAATTCCCGGTTAACATGCCACGCCCTGAGCAGTAGCAGATCGAGCAATGTGTAAAAAAGTTTTCGCAAAAACGGAGTTCGGTTAAAGACAGCTCCAAGTCTCCGTTTAATAGGATCGTACTCCATAACGAATTTTTCTTATTCAGTAATTAGTCAGGATTCAAACGAAAATTTCATTTCAAAAGCTTATCAATCTTCTCAATATAATCGAGACTGTCGTCCAAATAAAATTCCAGTTCCGGAACATGCCTCAACTGGAATCGAACAATATTCCCAAGATCACCGCGCAACTTACTTTTATGCAATTTAATATCTGTCAACACTGCTGCTGCTCCTTCCGAAGGGAAAATACTTAAGTAGCACTTTGCCTGCGACATATCGCGTGTTACTCTAACAGTTGTAAGGGAGAGTATCCTCCCTTTTGCCAAAATATTAGTGTCGCGTCGCAAAAGCTCACTCAACTCTTTTTGAATCAGCCTTCCGATTTTATTTTGTCTTGTTGTATATTCTTCCATCTTTTCGTGTATTTGCTACAAAAATAAATAAAATCAGCGGGTTCTGGAGATTCAGAAATATCTTTCCCTATAAACCCTACCTTTGAAGCTGGTCGAAAATCCAAAAAAGCTGATCATAAAGATGATGAACGAGATTAAAATAGCAGATTCTCCCATATATTCATTTCCACCAAACGCTGATTTCAAAAATATTTCTCAATGGGAAAGGTGCTGCCCGGTATTTCAATAAGTATTTTGCAGACATCAGTTTGCCAAACCAGGTTCTTCCTTCAACCAGTCCGGCACATGCAGTAAAATGGGAGCAGAAACTGGCAATCTGGCAGGCAATAAAAGCCGCCGGACATAAATAATGCCGGAATTCTTTAAAAAAGTGGTGTTTAATATCTTTTTAATATCTTTGACTGTAAGAAAAATTAAAAATTCAACATAATGAAGAAAAACGAATTCAGGCTCAAAACTGTACAATTAAAAGAGATTGCCCATAATCTCGAAGACAAAATTGAGAACGGACTTAAGAATGACAACACAGAGGTGAAAAGTATTCCAACCTACATTCACCCATTATCATGTGGCGCTGAAGGTCAGGCGGTTGTATTAGACTGGGGCGGTACAAATTACCGTGCTGCTGTCATTAATTTTGCCGGTGGAGTGGCCAATATTTCCCCAAAGAAAGCGGGAAGTATCGATCTCTCTGCAACAACAACAAAAGGTTTTTCAATGGAAGATCTTATTGCCAAACAATCGCAATTTGTAAATGAAATCGAACTTCCGGCTAAAGCACCCATTGGTTACTGTTTTTCGTATCCAGCTGATTGTATGCCAAATGGCGATGCTGAACTGATCAGATGGACTAAAGGAATTGATATAAAAGAGATGATTGGTAATCCAGTTGGGAAACCACTTCTTGATCAACTTAACAAAACAGGAAAAGCTGAATTCACAGGAATTAAAGTGATCAACGACACCGTTGCAAGCCTTTTTGCCGGATTAACAAATCCCAATTTTGATGCCTACATCGGATTGATAGTTGGTACAGGAACAAATATGGCTGCTTTCGTTAATGCCGACAGAATTCCTAAAATTGATGCCAGCCTCAACTGGCAAGGCCTTACACCTGTTAACCTTGAATCGGGCAATTTTAATCCACCCCATCTTACAAAATATGATGAGCTAGTGGATGAAAAATCTGACAATAAAGGATCGCAGCGTTTCGAAAAAGCGGTTTCAGGAATGTACATCGGACAGATTCTGCGGGAAGCATTTCCGGAAGATGGATTTGATGAGCGTACAGATGGAAAGGCACTTACCGATATCATTAATAATCCTGACCAGCATAAGAAAAAACATGTAAAAGCGGCAAAAGCCATTTACAAAAGATCGGCCAAACTGGTTGCCGCATCACTTGCCGGATTAGTCGATATGCTAATTGTACACGATAAAACAATTAAAAAGGTCAGAATTACTGCCGAAGGAAGTCTTTTCTGGAGCGAAGTAACCGATTGTAAAAACTATAACAAAGTTGTAAAAGCTACATTAAAAGACCTACTTGCCGAAATGGGACATAAAAACGTGAAGGTGAATATTGCCGAAATTGAAAGCGCCAATATGATTGGGTCGGGAATTGCAGCTTTATCATAAATCTTTTTGAAAAGAAGACAGCCATCAGGTTGTCTTCTTTTTTTCGTCTTTCTATCTAACTCGTAAAATACACGACCGAATCCACTGGACAACGATTGGCAATCTGATTGAACTACTGTCGAATATGGATTCATTCGATCTATATTTATGTCCCAAATGCGACAAAGTTGAATTTTTTCTCTCCTCCCCGCCCAGAGCTGAGTCGGATGGAGAATAAAAGCACAATACTTTATTTGCACTATCTTTGACCCCCGATGATCGATTTCTTTTATCAATACGGTTTATTCGGATTATTTATCGCTGGCTTCCTTTCGGGGTCCATCTTCCCTTTTAATTCAGAGGCCGTTCTCTCCTTGCTGATTTACTCGGGGTTCGACGTTGTTAGTTCATTGATAGCCGCTACAGCAGGAAATACATTGGGCGGAATCTCCATTTATTACCTCGGATATCTTGGAAAAATGGAATGGATTGAAAAATATGCCAAGGTGAAAAAGGAGAAAATCCAGGCTATTCTTCCGAAGTTGGAAAAGTTTGGCGCGGTGGCGGCAACACTTTCATTTGTTCCCATCATCGGCGATATTGTAATTCTCGCCTTGGGATTCTTCCGCATCTCACCAGTCCTTACCATTTTCTTTATGATCATTGGTAAGGTTGCCCGATATCTGGCCGTGATCGGTTTGATGAAAACAGTCATGTAAGTTGAAATTAAATCAGTTATTATGAGAATTGTTATCCAGCGGGTATCAGAAGCTTCAGTAACGATTAACGAAGAAAAAATATCGTCCATCCGGCAAGGTCTGCTTGTACTGGCCAGTTTCGAAGCTACCGATACTGTTGAAGATCTGGATTGGACTTGCAAAAAGATCACTCAATTGCGGATTTTTGATGATTTGCAGGGAGTCATGAACTTATCGGTACAAGATATTGAGGGCGAAATTTTGGTGGTAAGTCAGTTTACACTTCATGCCAAAACAAAAAAAGGAAACCGGCCGTCGTATATCAACGCTGCCCCACCCGATATTTCAATTCCGCTTTATCACCAATTCGTAGAAACTTTATCAGAAAATCTTGGTAAAAAGGTACAAACCGGCGTATTTGGGGCTCATATGGTTGTAGGGTTGATCAACGACGGACCAGTAACAATCATTATCGATTCTAAGAACAAAGATTTTTAAAATGAGTTCCTTCTGCCCGTGCGGGAATTCTTAAAAACAAAAAATTCTTCAGATGAAATGAGCACGATATCCAAACACAAATCGGAATGAATATTAACTTCGTGCGAATTCCATACGACAATTAAAAAACAAATTATATACTTATGAATGAGAATATTACAATCAGGGATGCACAATCGGAGGTTCATGCCTGGATCACAAAATATGGTGTCAGATACTTCAGCGAGTTGACCAATATGGCCATTCTTACTGAAGAGGTTGGCGAGGTTGCCCGGATTATTGCCCGAAAATATGGCGATCAGTCGGCTAAAGCCGGCGAGTCGGATAGCGATCTGGGTGACGAACTGGCCGATGTGCTTTGGGTAATCATCTGTCTGGCGAATCAAACCGGGGTTGATCTCACCGAGGCATTTGTAAAAAACATGGAGAAAAAAACGGAGCGCGACCAAC